>NZ_BAAAXZ010000132.1:0-53986 GCF_039535865.1 Streptomyces thioluteus | reverse complement strand
GGCTGGAGGCGAGCGCCCAGATCGCCCACGCCGAGAGTTCGCGGGGGACGCCGACGTCACGGTGCCGGCCGTGTGCACCACAGCGATCAAGTGTGGTGACGGAGTGGCTGGAGGGGGTGCCGTTGTCCGAGGTGATAACGGACGGCACCCAGAGCAGCGGGACCGGCAGGTCCAGTTGCTGGCCCGCTTTCTCTTCTCGGCACCGCCCGCACGGGACTGCTGCACGCCGACCCGCACCGGGCAACTTCCGTCTGGTCACCGGCGACCACCCCGACGGGCCACCGGAGAAATGGCGCCTGGGCGTCCTGGACTTCGGCACGTGGACCGGCTGCCGCAGGGACTGCCGGCCGAGATCGGGACGGCGCTGCGGCTGACGCTGGACGGCGAGGCCGAGGCGGTCCACGAGCTGCTCCGTGACGAGGGTTCGTCAGCCGAGATCGAGCTCGACCCGGAAGCCGTGCTCGACTATCTGCTGCCGATCATCGAGCCTGCCCAGGTGGACGAGTTCACCTTCACGCCGCGACTGGATGCGGTCCCAGGCCACGCGGATCGCCGATCCCCGCTCTCCCGCGTACCAGCTGGCCCGTCAGCTCAACCTGCCCCACGGCCGTACTTGCCTCATCCACCGGGTGACCACGAGCACCCATAGGGTGACTCTGTCAGCTGGGCGCGACGGTGCGGCTGCGCGACGAGATGGAGGCGTGGGTCCCGGGCTTCGCGGACAGCCGGCCCGGTGGAGGACTGCGGTCAGGGGACTCCGCCTGAGCGGGGCGGGCGGGTCCGCCGGAGGCGCGGGCCCCGTTCCCTCACCACCAGGCGGAGTCGAGATCGGCCCTCGAGTCGCTCTGAGGTTGGCGCGGAGCCAGTCGTACGCCAGAAGTAGTGGCGGCCGCCGTTCTTCCACGGAGCAGGTCAAGGTCGGCGGGAAGCCGTCTGCGGTGGTTCCGCAACGGGCACACGTGAGGGTGGTGCCGGTGGCCTCAGGGTCCAAACTGCGCTTGAATCAGGCGTCTTCTGGTCCACTCCCAGACGACTATCCCCGTGAACGGTTCGTGAGGGTTCAACGCCACCCGAACGCACCGGGGGGGCCGGTCCCTTTCGGACCGGCCCCCCGGTTCACCAAGTCGCGTTCGGCGGAATGGCCTAGTGCTGCATCACGGCCAATGGCCAATGCCCGTCGGGCGCGCAGCGAGGCCCGCTCGGCGCGGCGCTGCACGCGCCGGGCCGCCGCGAGCCGGAACGGCCCTGCCACTCGTGCATATGGGCACGGGCCAGGACTTCTGGGATGAGTTGCATTTCGAGGTTCCTGTTCTGACGCGAGGTGATCGGCGCCGGAGGTGGTGCGTGCGGGGAGGGCGGAGCCGGCGGGCTCGGGGGACCGTGTGGGTGCATCGTCGGTTCCTGCTTCGTGGGGTCGTGTGCGCGAGGGGGAGCGTCGATCGTGCCGGGGAGACTCATGCGGCGACCGGGTTCTTGCGCGGGCGGCCACGGGGGCGCTTGCGGGCCACGACGACGCCCTGGACGAAGAGCTCGCCGCCCCAGACGCCCCACGGCTCGCGACGGTCCTTGGCGCCGTGCGAGGCAGGCCTCGCGCCAGCGGGCAGGTCTGGCAGAGCGACTTGCGTACTCCACGTCCGCCGGCGGACTCGGCGAAGAAGACCTCCGGGTCGTAGCTGCGGCACGGGACCGGTGGCTGCCCAGGTTCTCGATCGCGTCGTCGAGGTCGGTGAGCGCGGTCAGGGGGGGTCAAGGTGTCCTCCGTGGGACGGCGGGGGGATCAGTGTCGGTGGCTACTGACGGGGTGTGTGCCTTGATCTGCACGGTTGGTGTTCCTCGTCTGTTGTTCCGGCTGGTGTCCGGGCTGGTTTCCCCCGGCTGGGGGCAAGCAAAAGGGCCGCGGATCCCGGTGTGGGTCCGCGGCCCTGGAAGGTGCCGACCTGATCTGCCGATCAGGCTGGATTCTCTCAGGGTTCGAGCCCACGCGAAGGCCCACATCGTGTGGTGCTGCGTACTGCTCGTCCGATTCGGCGCCGTTGGTCTCTGCTGCGAAGGCGTGAGAACTGTGCCTCTGCCGCCATTGCCGCTGCCCGTGGGCGCCTTGGTCGGTCGCTCATTCCCCCAGGGCCGCGCGTTGGCCGGGAGGGCGATGGAGGACAGACCGGTGCCGTTGACGGAACCGAGACCGGAGGCGAGGACGACACCGGAGTACGGCGTCGACCGCGCGCAGGCCGAGCGGACGCATGGCGAAGACCGGGCGATCGGTCATTTTGTGCTGGGGATGAAGCTGATCATGGTCTCGCCTCCTCTCGGCGTCTCGGGACGGACCGCGGTCCGTCGCAATCTTCGGTTCAGTACAGCACGGAGCCGGCGGATCCGTAAGGACCCGTCGTTTCCCTGCTCGGAAGGCTATGGGTATGCCCTCCGCGCACGCAAACTATTTTTCCGGAGAGATTTCCGAGCCCTCGCACGACCCCGGCTCGCGGCCGGCGCACAGCGCCAGGACGTCGGCCCCGAACGTGCCGAGCTTGCGCCTTCCCCACACCGGAGATGACGGAAAGCTCGCCTCGGTTCCGGCGCGGCCTCGGCGATCGCCAGCACGCGTCTTGTCGGTGACCACGCAGAAGGCGGGCTGGCCGAGCCGTTCGGCCTGCCCGGCGCGCCAGTCCAGCAGCCGCTCGTGCAGCCCTTCGTCAGCTCGCTGGGGCAGGTGCCTCCGACAGCGCAGCAGCTCTGATCTCCCCCGCGTCGCGTCAGGGTGCGCCGCAGACGCGGGCAGCGGCACCGGTCTGCGCCCTGCGCCCGGGGGGCGGGGCCGTCGCCGGAGCGACGCCGGAGCCGGACGAGCCCGATCCGTACGGAGACGTGGCCCAGCGGACCCGTGGCGTCCGGCTAGCGTGCCCGGGCGGGGGGGCCGTGGAGCCCGGCCGCAGGCCGGACAGGAAGCGGCTGGGGCGACGGGAGGGGCGCCCGCCCGGCGCCCGGGAGAGCGCCCACGACAGGGTCAGGTGGCGCGGCGGGCCCGGGTGACGCCGACGTAGAGCAGCCGGCGCTCCTCCTCGATCTGTCTCGTCCGTCTTCGCGTAGGTGATCGGCAGCATGCCCTCGGTGAGGCCGACCAGGAAGACGGCGTCCCACTCCAGGCCCTTGGCGGCGTGCAACGAGGCGAGCGTCACACCCTCGACGGTGGGGGCGTGTTGCGCCTCGGTCCGCTCCTGCAGCTCGGTGACGAGGTCGGCGAGCGTGGCGCCCAGGGCGGGACCGGGCGAAGTCCTCGGCGAGCCGCACAGGGCGGCGAGGGACTCCCAGCGGTCGCGGACCGCGCCCGAGCCGGCGGGGCGGCTCGGGCGTCCAGCCCCGGGTGGAGAAGACGGCCCGGACCTGGTCGGCCAGATCCTCGGCGGCGGCCAGCCGGGGGTCGGTGCCGTCCGCCGCCCGGGCCGCGCCGCGCAGCAGCACCTGGGCCTCGCGGACCTCGGGGCGCTCGAAGAACCGCTCGGCCCCGCGCAGCTGGTAGGGCACGCCCACGTCGGCGAGGGCCTGCTCGTAGCCCTCGGACTGGGCGTTGATGCGGTAGAGGACCGCGATCTCGCCGGCGGCACGCCGGAGGCGATGAGGTCGCGGACGCGCCCGGGCGACGCCCTCGGCCTCGGCGGGCTCGTCGGCGAACTCCGCGTAGGCCGGCTCCGGGCCGCTCTCCCGCTGGGAGACCAGCTCCAGGCGGTGGTCGGCGGCGCGGGCCCGCGGGCCTGGGCGAGGAGCCCGTTGGCCAGGCGCACCACCTGGGGGGTGGAGCGGTAGTCGCGGACGAGCCGGACGACGTGGCGTTGGGGTGCGGGTGCGGAAGTCCAGCAGGTGGTCCGGGTCGCGCCGGTGAAGAGGAGTAGATCGTCTGGCTGGCGTCGCCGACCACGCAGAGGCTGTCGCGCTCCCCCAGCCAGAGCTCCAGGAGTCGCTGCTGGAGGGGGCTGACGTCCTGGTACTCGTCGACCACGAAGTGCCGGTACTGGCGGCGGACGGTCTCGGCGATGTCGTGCCGGTCCTGGAGGACGCCGACGGTCAGCAGCAGGACGTCCTCGAAGTCGATCACTCCGCGCTCGCGCTTGAGCTGCTCGTAGACGCCGTAGACCTTGGCGATCTCGGCGGTGTCGCGGGGGGGCCTCGCGGCCGCAGCGGACGACGGCGGCCGGATACTCCTCGGGGACGGTCTGGGTGACCTTGCCCACTCGATCTCGGCGGTGGTGTCGCGCAGCTCGCTGCGGTCGAGGCGGACCCGGCAGCGGGCCGCGGCCTCGGCGACGAGCTGGACCTTTGCGCTCGAGCAGCCGGGGCAGCTCGCCGCCGACGGCCTTGGGCCCAGAAGTACTGGAGCTGGCGCAGGCGGCCGAGTGGAAGGTGCGGGCCTGGACGCCGGCGGCGCCCAGCTGGCGCAGGCCGCCGCGCATCTCGCCCGCCGGCGCGGTTGGTGAAGGTGACGGCGAGCACACTCGCGGCTGGAGCAGCCCGGAGCGGACCCCGAGGCGATCCGGTGGTGATGGCGCGGGTCTTGTCCCGTACCCGTCGCCGGCCAGCACGCACACCGGCCCGTCGAGCGCCGTCGCGGACCGCGCGCTGCTCGGGGTCGAGCCCGTCGAGCACGGCGTCGGCGGTCTCCGGCACCTGGGGGAAGAGGGTGGTGTGCGTTGCTGGTGTCACCCCGCCATGCTGCCAGGTTCCGGGAGGCGACCGGGACGGTTGTCCACAGGCGGGGCGCCTGCGGTCGTACTTATGCTGGCACGGGAAGAGCGGCGTCGAGGGAAAGGTGCACGTTCTACCACCGGAGCAGCGCTCCCCCACCACAGCACGATCCTAAGGAGCCCCATGTCACGCCGTGACGATGTACAGCACCACCTGGTGCTGCGTACTGCGTACGCCTCAAGCGCCAGATGGAGCGGGAGGGCATCGAGTACACCGAGGTGAAACATCGAGCCTCGACCCGGAGTCGGCGGTCCTTCGTGGAGAAGGCCAACGGGGGGCAACCAGACGGTGCCGACCCTGCTGTTCGCCGACGGCTCCACGCTCACACCAACCCCTCTCTCGCCCAGGTCAAGGCCAAGATCGGGGTCGGCGTCTGACCCCCGGCTTACGGCAACTCCGCCTACGGCAGGGCGCTCGCCGTACCAGAGCTCGACCAGCCGGGCTGCGATCGAGATTCCGGTGGGAGGCAGCACCTCCCGGACTTGAACGCGGCCCGCAGCTCTTCCCGAGAGAACCAGCGCGCCTCGTGGATCTCCTCGCCGTCCACCTGGATCTCGGAGGAGACGGCACGCGCCCGGAAGCCCCAGCATCAGGCTGGACGGGAACGCCAGGGCTGCTGGCGACGTACTCCACCTCGCCCACCACCACGACCGGCCTCCTCGGCGACCTCGCGCCGCACCGCCTGCTCGATGGGACTCGCCGGGCTCGACGAAGCCGTGCGAGCGTGGAGAAGCGAGGCCTGCTCCGGCCAGTGCATCTGGCGGCCCCAGCATGCGCGGTCCCGGTCGTCCGTGACCAGCATGATCACGCGCGGGGTCGGTCCGCGGGTAGTGCTCGGCGCCGCAGGCCTGGCAGCGGCGGATGTGACCGGCGGCGGCGATGACGGTGCGCTCAGCCGCAGCGCGAGCAGAAGCGGTGCACGCCGCTGCCAGTTCTCCAGGGCCACACCGCGTGCACCAGCAGGCCGGCGTCGCGCGGCGACAGGAGCAGGCCCGCCTCGCGCACGCCCGGCCGGGCGCGCCGACTGGGTCCATGCGGCCGGGCAGGGTGTCCTTCTGCAGGGCGAAGTAGGCCACCCCGTCCTCGTCCTGGCCGAGGAAGTAGCGGTGCGTCTCGGTGACGGGGGCCTCGAAGGCCGGCGTCATCACCAGCTCCGTACGGCCGTCGGGGGTGTCGTCGATCAGCGCCTGTCCCCCGGAGACACACGAAGACCCGGGTCGAGGGGTGGCTCCAGGCCGCCGCCAGCCATGCCTCGTCCAGGCGGTGGTGCGCGGCGCGGTCGATGGCCGCTCGCGCCGCTGAGCGTGATGGGACGGTCGGCCGGGATGCGGTCCAGGTGGTCACGGCTGCTTCCAACTCACCCCCTGTGGTGATGGTCGTGGTGCGTCTGGGGCCGGTGCGGCCGCTAGTGCCCGCCCGGGCCCGCGGCGAGGTCGCCCCAGAGGGTGGGCCGCGGTCTCCACGCCCTTCATGAGGAGGTCGAGCTCGACCTTCTCGTTCGGCGCGTGCCAGCCGTCCGAGGGCACCGAGATGCCGACGACAGCACGGGGACGCCCAGGACGTCCTGCAGGTCGGCGGCGGGGGCCGGAAGCCGCCCGTCGCGGCGTGAAGCGGATCTTCTGCCCGAAGGCGCGGCCCATGGCCCGACGACGGACTGGAGGCGCGGGGTGGTCCAGCGGCGTCAGACAGGGGGCGGGTGGCCCCGGTGAACGTGATCCCGTGACGGATGCCGGCGGGGAGGCGGATCGCCGTCCACTCCCGCACGGCCTGCTGGATCCGGTCCGTGTCCTGGCCCGGGCCACCAGGCGGAACGACAGCTTCAGCCGGGCCGAGTCCGCACGATCGTCTTGGCCGCGGGGCCCTGGTAGCCGCCGCCGATGCCGTTGACCTCGGCGGTGGGACGGGCCCACGACGCGTCTCCAGGGTGGTGAAGCCGGCCCATCGCCCAGCGTGGCGTGCGAGTGCGCGGTGCGCCGCCAGCGCTCCTCGTCGAAGGGCAGCTCGGCGAAGAGCTCGCGCTCACGGTCGTGAGGCTCACGACGCCGTCCGTAGAAGCCGGGGATCGCCACGCGGCGGTCCTCGTCCGTGCAGGGCGGCGACCAGCCGGGCGGCCTCGGTGGCCGGGTTGGGCACGGCCCCGCCGAAGGAGCCGGAGTGGATTGTCCTGGTCCGGCCCGTACAGGTCGATCTGGCACTCGACGAGTCCGCGCATGCCGGTGCAGACCGTCGGGGTGTCCTCGGACCACATGCCGGTGTCGGAGACGATCACGCTGTCGCAGGCGAGGCGGTCGGCGCGGTCGCGGATCAGGGCCGGGAAGTTCGGGGAGCCGAACTCCTCCTCGCCCTCGACGATCAGCTTGAGGTTGACGGCCGGGGCCGTCCGGCCGGTGGCCGCCAGGTGCGCGCGGACACCGAGCGTGTGGAAGAACACCTGGCCCTTGTCGTCGGCGGCGCCGCGCCCGTAGAGCCGGCCGTCCTTGAGGACGGGCTCGAACGGGTCGTGTGCCAGGCCGTCCTCGCGGGCGGCCGGCTGGACGTCGTGGTGGCCGTAGACCAGGACCGTGGGGGCGTCGTCGTCCCCGGAGGGCCACTCCGCGAAGACCGCGGGGGCGCCGTTGCCCTCGCCGCCGTCGCCGTCCGTCCCCGTCTCCCAGACCTCGACGGTCGGGAAACCCGTCTCCCTTGAGCTTCGCCGCGAGCCAGTCGGCGCTGCGGCGGACATGCCAGTCCAGTTACCAGACCTGGGTGGCAGCAGGGCGCAGCGCACCAGCCCGTCCCTGCTCAGCGCCGGGCGCGGGCGCAGCGCCTCGACGCCCTCGTGCGCTCGCGCCCCCCCAGCGGCGCGGCCAAGCCGTTCGGCAAGGGATGAGTCGGACGCCGCCATGCGCCGGTTCTCGCCGATGAGCCACCGTAGCGGTCGCGGGGCGGCCGCGGCGTGCGGGAAGTGGCGCGGAAAGTCTCGAGGTTGCCACGGAGGCGCCCGTCCAGCACCGTATATGGCCTGCCAGGGGTCGCCGACGGGGCGGTGACGCGTGGCCCGTGACCTCCCCCGAAAGGCAGGCGAGCAGGACGCCGTTGGGCACCGGAGGTGTCCTGTAATCGTCGAGAGGACCACCTCGAACTGCTCGACCAGGATCCACGAGCGGCCCAAATCGGGCGGGTACGGGCCCCGCGTCTCGGCGGAGAGGGCTATCTGGTCGCCGAAGTCGAGGAGGATCGCGGCGCGCTAACTCCGCGCGTACGCCTCGACGAGCCGGTCAGCTCGCGGCGGGCGCGGGCGGTCTCGGGGCCTTGACGCAGCGGAGTTCGGTGAGCCTGCCTCCCGAGCCGCGGAGAGCAAGCTCCTCGTCTGGGCCCGCAAGCGGCCGGGTCGACAGGTGCTCGGCAGCATCGCCTCAGGGCGAGGAGGTCGGCGACGAGGTCTGCGAACGGGCGGCCATGTGAGCGCGTGGTGCGGGCCCGGCGAGGCTGCGCAGGACGCTGGGCGGCGACATGGGAAGCGCGGTGGCGTCCGCGAGGAGCCGGCATGTGGGCTACCAGGCCGATGCGCAGCCGTGCCCCCTTGCAGCAAAGGCGGCCGGCGAAAGGCGTTGGTACGTGAGATCCGCGGCTCGCTGGCGTCCTCGTCGGTGGCCTCACGGCGGTGACGCCGGCCTTGGCCAAGCGCCTTGCGGACGCGGCGGCGAGTTCGCCGACCGCCTGTTGTGAAGTGAGGCCGAGTACGCTCTCGTGTGCCACCTAGGACGGCGCCGACCAGCCAGACACGCGGCGGCCACACAGTGGTCTTGCCGAAGCCGCGCCGGCGACGATCACCTGGGGGGCCGGCGCGGCGGCGTACTGCAGGCCGTCTGCTCGGGTGTGAAGGGATGCCGACAGGTCCCTGAGCGCTCGGGGTCCAGTGACGCGCCGGGTCATGTCCCTCACTGTAACGGGGAACGCTGACAGGGCCCGCGGTCCTTGCACACTCCACACCTGCCGCCACCTACGGCCTCGCGAGCACGCTGCCCGGAAGGCACAGTGCGTGCAGTGCTGGCCGTGGGCGCGGGGCGAAGCGTTCGTCCAAGGACCCGGCCGGCCGCCCGTGGCAGGAGTTCGCAGACCCAGCCGTCCCCGAGTCTCCAGGGACTCCTTGCGCCTGGCACCTTCGGCAGCGCGTCCCCGCCCCGTCCCGCTTCAACCGCGCCCTGCCGCAGCTGGACCAGTTCCGCGCCGCCGTACCGGGGCCACTCGCCGTCCGAACAGGTCGTTCACCGCGCCCGCCCGACCCGCCAGCTGGTAGACGGCGAGCTGCGGGTGGCGGGGCGACTCGGCGGCGCTCGGGGCGCTCCTGCCGGTCTTGAAGTCGACCAGTACGCCCGGCCCGCCTCGTCCCTCTCCACGCGGTCCATGGAGCCGGCCGCACCCGCACCGGTACTGCTCCGCCTTCAGCGTGACGTCGAAGGGGTGCTCACTGGCGACCGGCGTGCGCCGCGTTCCAGGAACGTGCCAGCGCAGGAAGCGTTCCAGGGCGGCCGCGCGTTCTCCTTCTCCTGGCGGGACTTCCAGGGGGCATCGAAGGCGAGCGCGTCCCAGACGGTGTCCAGGCGCTCCATCAGGACGGCGAGCCGGCCGGGGTGCGGCCGACGCGACGTCGTCGGCGAGGACCGTGGACCACGTTGCCGAAGCCTGGGCGGGGCCGGCCGGGGCCTCCGCCCGCACCTCGCGCCCCAGGAACCACTGGAGGGAGCAGGTGTCCGCGAGCTGGCCGAGCGCGGAGCCGGAGAGCGCCACCGGCGCTCGCGCGTCGCGCGCGGCACCCCGCTGTGCGTCGGTTCGTACAGCCCCCACCAGCGGTCGGGGTCGGCGGCGGGGACGAGCGGCCGGCTCCTCCGCGCTCAGCGCGGCGGAGCCGGCGAGGCGGGCCGCGGCGGGGACCGCAGGGCGGGGACGCGGCGGGGTCACGGTGGTGGACCGCAGCTCGGCGACGAGGCGGCGACGGCGAGCGGCCGCCGGGGGCGCTGGGTGACGTCCACCGGCTATCGACGCCGAGTTCGGCGAGGAAGCGGGAGGGCTGGTCGCCGTCCTCCGCCGACGCCTTGACCGCCCGTGACGACCAGGCGCTCCCGGGCGCGCGCGTGGCGGCCACGTAGAACAGCCGCCGTTCCTCGGCCAGGAGGGCGCCGGGCGGCAGGGTTCGGCCCGAGGCCGTCGCGCCGATTGCGGTCCGCCTCCAACAGCGGGCGCGGCGGCGAAGGTCGTGCCAGAGGCCCTCCTGGACCGCGGCGACGACGACGAGCCGCCACATCCGTCCCTGGAGCGGGAGCGCTGTCATCAGCCGCGACGGCGTCCGTCCGCACCGGCGGCGGGTGAGGGTGTCGGCGCGATGTCCTGGGCCTCCATGCTCGTCCAGGAGTTGAGGACGTCCGGGCCGCCGACGCGTTTCCCGGCGCGGGCCGCGTCTCGAACAGGGCGCACACCGCGTCCAGTATCGCGGTCCGCGTGCGTCCGACGCCCCGCGCGGTCGCGTCGGCGCGCGCAGCCGGTCGGGCAGGGGGTGCCGTCCCACACGCCAAAGGCGCGTCCTCCGGCGGTGCCGCCGGCCGCAGACGCGCGCGGGCGGTGCGCAGCAGCCGCGCCAGGCGAGGGCGCCCTTGGCGTACCGCCGGGTCTGTGCGCGACCAGCGCTCGCGGATCGGGGAGCGCCTCGGCGACGAGCACTCCGGAGGGCCTGGACGGGGGGTCCGGCCGGCGGCCCGTTCCTCCTCGCGCAGGGCGCGGCACGAGCCGGCGCAGGTCGGTGCAGTCCATGCCGCCGAGCGGCGAGGTGAGCAGCGGCGAGGGGCGGGTCTCGGGGGCGATCGGACGAGGGGGCTGCGGCAGCGTCGGGATCTGCGTGGCGGACCCTGCCCGCCGCCACTGCTCCGCACCACCCGCAGCGCCGTCAGCAGCGGCGCCCACCGGCCGAGTTGTGGCGCAGCGGGGCGTCGTCGCCGTCGACCTCCAAACCGGTACGCCGACGAGGGTCAGCGCGCGGCGCAGCACCGGCAGGGAGCGGGAGCCGGCGCGGGACCAGGACGGCCATTGTCGCCCAGGGGGACGCCGTCCTCCAGGTGGGCGGGCGCAGGATGTCGGCGACGTTGTCGGTCTCGGCGCCTGCGGTGGGGTAGGTGTACGCCTCGACCGGCGACGGGCGGTCGGCGGTCAGGTGCGGTGCGGGCGCGGACGGGGCGGCCGGGAGTCGCGGTGAGCGGCCCAATCCGGGTCGGTGCTGGAGGCCGGGTGGCGGCAGCCAGCGCCGGGCGCGGAGCGGCGCGAAGGTGGTCAGCCACGCGCACCGGGCGGGCGTGCCGTCGCGGCGCGGGAAGTGCGTCCGGGAAGTGAGGATGCCGCCCACGTCCGCCGCCGCGGAAAAGGCGTAGATGACTGGTCCGGATCGCCGAAGGCGATCAGCGGGCGGCCCCCGCCGGCCCAGCGCGCGCAGCAGCCGCACCCTCGCGCGGCGTCCGGTCGTCCTGGTATAGTCCACCGAAGACCGCGTCCGTAGCGCGCGGCCAGGTCCCCGCTACCTCGGCGTTCGGCGCAGCAGGACGGGCGCGGCCTGCAACCAGCTCCCTTGTCAGCGTAGTCGAGCAGCCGCGACGGCGTCGAGACGTCGAGGTACCGTCGATGGAAGGCGCCGCGGCCGCCCAGTCGCCGCGCCGGGGTGCGCTTCGGGATAGGCGGCCAGTTCGCCGGGCCCAGGCCAGTTCGCGGCTGCGGGCGGGGACGGCGCTGCCACCCTGTCGGCGAAAAGCCGCGCGTGGTCAGGCCGCGCGCAGCTCGTACGGCCCAGCGCCACCGCCCCGCGCCCCTCGCGTCCAGCTTCGGCTGGCCGGACAGCAGGTCGCGCACGGTGACGGTCCCTGCTCGGGCCGGAGAGCAGCACGCGGCGGCTCGTACGAAGGGCTCGCTCCGTCGGTCGCGCGCGGACCAGCGGCGTGGCAGCTACGAGTGGAAGGTGGTTAGCCCTGCCGGGGCGCGGGCTCCCACACGAGCCGGGCCGCCATGCGGTCGCGGCAGCGCGGCGCCCTGCGCTGAAGGTGAGGACCAGACGCGCTCGGGGCCGGCGCCCCCGCCCGCACCGTTCGGCGACGCTCTCGACGAGCGTGGTGTCTTTGCCCGTCACGAGGACGGAGATGGCACCAGCAAGCGGCCACCGTGAGTCCAGTGCTCAAACCCACCGCGCGCTGCGCCGCGGACAGCGACCGTGCGGGGACCCGGGAACAGGCGGGGTGCGCACCAGGCGTCACGCGCCGGCGCCCCGTCACGAAGCGTACCGCCGGTGCTCCGGGACCGGTCCGGGCGCGACGAGCCGGAGGGGGATGGGGATCTCACGTGGGTTACGGTCCTGGTCGGTTGACGGGGGCGGTCGGGGCGGTAAAGGGCGAGTTCCCCGACGCTACGCAAGGAGACGGCGGGGCGGCAGATCGTCCCGGGAGTCACCCGGGGCGTTCGAGCACTCATCCGTTCGGGTGGCCAGGGTTGCATCCGTGGACAGGTGTCGCGTTTCACCCGTCGCACACGCGAACCGTCCGGGACGGGCCGTCCCCAGCGCGCCCGCGCCATCGCGAGCGGAACGGTGACCCGTCCGGGCCGGCGCGAACGCAGCGGCCGTCCCCTTCCTCCCGGTGTAGCGCTCCAGGCGCGCCGCCGTGGCCCGGGGAGAGATGCATCCGAGCACGATCCATCGGCGACGCGAAGCGAAGGTGGCTCGAAGGTCGACCCATACCGCGGTCGGGCCTGTGCTGTTCGCGAAACCGGGTCGTGCCGATGTGCGGTCGCAGTGCATGAGGACGAGGGCGTGCACCCCGGCTGGGAGCGGATCGTCCGGCGGCGATGGTGCGCCGTGGGCGTGCTGGGGCTGTTTACTGACGCGTCTCGTCCAAGCGGCCACAATGCGTAAGGCCCTCCGCGGCCCGGTCGGGGCGCGGCCCGGCCCCGCGTCGCGGCAGCTGTGGCGCCGCGGACCCGCCGGGCGGTAACGTCGGGCGTGGTACGAACACGACCCCACGGACAACCAGCCCATCCGGATGCTCCACGACCGCGGTGCTGAGTGAGTACGACACTTTCCGGAGAGGCGAGCGCCGGTCCACCGCGGCCATCGTCTCCGGCGACGGCCCGGCGGTGGGGCCGCGGCTGCCTGGGCGAGTCGTGGCGGTCGGCGCAGAGCGTACGGACACGGTCGAGTCACGGCGGACCGGGTCCTGTACGAACCGGAGGACCGCGCACGCGGTGGAGGCCGCGCTTCGCGACCCACCCCCCCCCCCCCCCCCTGAGCGCGACCTGCACGCGGTGGCCGCGGAGCGGATGGAGGGCTCGGAGACTACGACGGCGTCTGTACCTGTAGATCTGACAGGACCTTGCAGGACCTGTAGCTGGATCATCCCGACGAGACCGCGCACCGTACCGGGTCACGACAAGACGACGACACACCCTGAAGCGAATCACTTCGGAGGTGCGCGTCCGTCATGGCATGGCGCTCTGTTGATCGTCGCCGCAGTCTGCTCGAGTCAGGCTGGTACGATCGGGATGAAGTACACCGACGGGTTTCACGCGGCTGTGTGCGAGCGTGTTCACGGTCGCGGGCATCGTCGGCCAGCATGATCCATGCTGTCGCAGCGGCGCTGCTTCGCTGCGACGGTACGGCGTACGGCGTGTGGACGCTCGGCATCGGGCGCCGAGCCGGCTGGGTGTGCTGGCATGTGCGTGCTGGGCGAGCGGCGGCATCGGCGGCGCGAGATCTTTTTGTGGTGTTGCTGTTGGTGGCGGGGTCGGGCCATGAAGGCGACGTCGGTGTCACTAGGGGGTTCTCTCTCCCGCCCCGCCCTTTCCCCGATTTCCGCTGGGGTCATGCGCCCCTGCGGCCCGCTGGCGGCGCGAGTGCGCGCCGTGGCCCGCGCTCCGCGCGGTGAGGACCGCGGGACCGCGCTCGCGCGAGGTGGGCGGGGCTGCCGCCCTCTGCGCCCCACCGGGGGCTGCGCATGGACCCCTGCCCGGGCTCACCCCCTCGGCCCGCAGCGCCTGCGGGCGCTGTCCTCAAACGCCGCGGACGGGCTGAAATGGCGCGCCGGCCTGAAATCAGCCCGACGGCGGGCAATCAGCCCGTCCGCGCTGAGACAACGCGCGGAGGTCGCGGTTCGCTGGGTCCGCGGGCGGAGCGCCCGGCCGGTCGCCAGGGGCGCCAGCCCCGGTATCGCGGCAGCCGCCGCGTTGTGGGTCGAGGGGCGCGCAGCCGGGAGAACAATGGTTCTTTTGAAAGGGCGGGCGGGGCAGACCCCACACCCGGCCCACGCCTCAGTAGTGCGTACCCGAGCAGATCATGATCGCTCCCCACTCACGTCCTCCCGACGCGATTCGGCCCCCGAGCGTGATGATCGGAGTGACGGTCCGCGCGCCCGTCGGCGGGCACGGTCGGCGGGGCCGCCGCGTCGGCGGGCGCGGCGGGGGCAGTGCGAACGACGTGTCGGCGGACGGCGCGGCGGCGCGGAGGAGGACGGCGGACTGAGGAGGAGAGCGGCGGCGGCGCGACTCAGTCGTAGGGCGACTCCGGCGGCGGGCTCCCGGCCCCCTGCGCCAGCTCCAGGTCGAAGTCCCGCGCGGCGTGACCTCCAGCGCGCCGGCGTGTACTCGGCCAGATCCGCGGCGGTAGCCGCACACACCGTGATGCTGCGCAGCCCGTCGACCCGATAGAGCGACTTCTGCTGCCGCTGTCGGAGTCCTCTGCCCACACTGACGCCACCACGGTCGCCAGGTCGCCCCGGGGTGTAGCCGGCGATTACCAGGCCGCCTTGTCCTCCTCCGCCGTGACCCGTCTTGCACGGCCGACGCGTCCCGCGTTTCCCCGCCCAGGAGTTGCGGGCGGCGGCCGGTTGCGCCGGGGCTGTCGACCGACGCTCTGCAGGGATGGACGTGGTGGTGTCCGCCGATCGTCCGCGGCACACGGCCTGCATTCTTGTCGCCGACGTTCGCAGGTGCAGGCTCTACGCTCGCCTTGCTGGCCTTCATCGACCAGCGTGTATCGGCCGGCCGGCCGTGGTTGGCGAGCGTGGCGTAGGACCTGGGCATGTCCAGGACGCTGCGGTGAGCGGCCCGATGCGCGATACGAGGGCGGAGGCGGTCAGGTCGGGGAGTACTTCTCGCGGGACGCGAGGGCGGATGGCCGTGGCCTTGACCTTCCCGGGGCCGACGTCCTGCGGCCATCTGCGCGACACAGGCGTCGCTGATCCGACAGTCCGTCGCACTGGTGCGGTGATGGGCCCGTAGCTGCGGTCGTCCTCGTTGCAGGGGTTGCTTTTTTATCGCCGACGGGCCCGTCGGGCCCGACGACTGCCGCTTGTCGGTACGCCGGCGTAGCTCGTCGTACAGTGCGTGACTACGTCGGCCCCGACTGCGTCGTCGCGCCGTGCTGCACCGCCGAGGTGAAGACGGGAACCAGACGGCTTGAACGTCGAGCTACGACTTTGGTAGTCGCGAGCGGTGGCTGTTGTTGACGGACACCGTGCTTGGTGTAGTCGATGCCGACAGTAGATGGGCGCGACGACCTTCCGTCGGGGTTCGACGGATAGGACACGCCTTTCAGCCGGCCCGACGTAGGAGTCGTCGACCTTCGGGAGTCGTCTGAGCGCGTCCATCCGCTCGACTTCACGGCCTGGACGAAGCCGTCCTGCTTCTTGCGGTCGATGGTGGTGGTGATCCACGTGTAGCGCCGGCGGCAGCGTCTGACTCATCGACGGATCTTGTGCTGGTGAGGTACGTCCGGACCAGCCTCGACGACGAGGTAGCCGCGCTGAGGCCCGACATCCCCAGCCTCGGCCGGCGACATTGCCGCTGGGGAACTGCAGGAGGCCGACGCTCGGCGGGGATGATGCCAGCCCTCTATCAGACCATGCCAGTCGCGAGGGGACGATAGTTCTACGGCCATGCGCCCGCGGCTGTTGCTCAGGGTGGGCACCGACGTCGTACGCGCTCGTGCGCGTGCAGCAGCGGTCGCCAGGTAGGCGCCCCGCGCGGTGTCGATCTTGTCGGAGTCCTTGCCGTTTAGTACGCCTGCGGACGCGCGCTGGATCCAGTAGGCGTTGCGTCCGAAGTAGCTGGATGTTGAGATAGCCTCGAGGATGCCGTCCTCTCGCTGGACTCGCGGTCCAGCTTGATGCGATGAAGAACTCTTCACTTGCGGCTGATGGTCTGTCCTGGCCGAGGAGTAGCTTTCTTGACGTATGCTGGGTGATCCGTGAACCCGACTGCTTGCCCTTGCCGGTGACGGTGTCGGTGTCCCACGCGCGCGTGTACCATCGCCTCGGGAGTACTGGACGGCGGATCTCCGAGTAGAAGTCCGGTCTCGGCGGCGAGCACGGTCGTGTCTGGACGTCGTTGGGGATGACGTGCTGAGCGGGACGCTCTCCCGTTGACCTCGCCGGCCGCGGCCAGCTGGCTCCGTCGGCGTAGCGGAGACGTTGCTCTCCGCGGTCGCGGCCTTGTTGGCCGCCGGATGTCGACCAGGGTGTACCCCGCGATCGAGTGCGCCCGCGACGAGGAGGACGAATCAGGCACGAACGCCCGAGCACCAGGCGCCACGTGCAGCAGTCGGCGCCACCGGAGCACGCTAGCGTCTGTGCAGCTCCCGCGCTCGCACCCTAGCCTTCGGCACCGCCCACGCACGGTGGCGGGCCGGCAGCCCAGCGTCACGGGGAGGCCGTTGTCGTGAATGCTCGTCGCTACATCTTCCTGGAACTCCTCGGCCGTTAGCCGGGGTTGGCCGCGGCGCAGTCGGTGTCGTGTCGTGTCAGGCGGGCCGTGTACCCGGGGCAGTGCTGCAAAGCAGTGCTGCCGTGCGCGCCCGGGAAGCACTGGCGCATCACGTGTCCCGGACGCGAGGTCCAGTCGCACCCCGTGCGGTGCGAGTGGGGCCGTTCGGATGAGGCCGACCACACGTGACAAATATGCGTGGCTCCGGCTGGACGTACGGCTACGCTCCTGCGTCTCGAGGTGACGGCCCGGCGCGGCGCGCGACTAACAATGGTCAACGAGCCGAGGGGGAGAGACGGCGATGCTGGCTGGTACGCCGCGGTCGCGGTGAGCAGGCTTCCGCCGCGTACGCGACGTACCGGCAATCGCGACCGCCGCCGGTGCTCTCACCAACACGTCTTCGCTTCGTCCTCGCCTATAGTTCATCGCGTTGTGGCACGAACGCCCGCACTGAGGCTGGCTACGACCGGAGCACAGGCCCTGACGTTCGTCTGGTGAGACAGCGCTGCTAGGCGACGGTCTCGCTCGACTCGGCGGGCGGATTCCTAGGACCGCGCAGTCTGCAGGAGCGCGTCCGCAACGGGAACATTCGCGATCGGACGCCGCTACCGCCCCGCGGACCTCGCTCAAAAACTGTGGTGGACTGCGGCGGACCTGAGCTGGCGGGCTTCCAGCTAGCTGGCCGGGGTCTGTGGCGCCGTGCTGCGCGAGGGTGCGCTCTGCTTCGAACTCGCCTGGCGGCCGACCCCTTGCGGTGCTGCCTGTTCCTCTGCGCGGTGCTGATGGCGGCCGTCGTACGGCTTCGCGGTGCACTACCCAGGTGGGGCTAGTGGCGCGTTCGTGCTAGCTCGACGCGGGCGGGCCGTGGCCATGGTGCGGCACAGCCTGCTAGTGCCTGATTCGTCTCCGGCTCGCTGCTGCCGTTTGAACGTCTTCCCGCGACTACTCGGCACGGTGGCCCGGGGCGTTGCCGTGGTCGGCGATTGCTCCAGGTGCCGGTGGACGTGCTGCTCGGCCGGCACGCCGGAAGGGCGCGGCGGGCGCGCTGGCCTTTCCAGGCGGGGTGGGCGGCGGTGCAGCTGGACCTGGGGCGGATGATCCAGGCGGCCGCGCCACGCAGGAAGTGGTGGTCCCAGAGGTGGGTGAGCGGTGGCACGCACCCTGCGCTCGTCACGTCTGCATCGCAGGGATGTGGCGTGCACTCGACGATCGGCGTACCGCTTCACTTGCCCTGACGGCGATCGGCAACTTCGCCCGTGAGCGCCCTGAAATTCGGTCCATACTGCTGATGTCTCGCACATCGACGCGCTAGTGCGGCTTCACCCTTCCCGAGGTCGCGCTGCTGTACGGGACGACCTGCACCTCCTTCGGGACTGGCGGATCTGAGTGAATGGGCAAACGCGGACCGGGTCGGCAGGCGGGCGTGCGACAGACGGCACGTTTCGACCAGTTCCTCGTCCGTTTGTGCCAGGTGCTCGCCGTGGCGGCGCGACCGGTTCGCGCTGCGCCGGATCGGGCGGACGGACAGGGGAGCGATGGTCATGCGGGGGCGGGCAGTGGCCGCACGGGTGACGAGGTGTGACGCCGGGACGGGTCGTCTACTCGAGTGGTGATGGTCGTGACGGGGCGGCGATCTCGCGGCGGTCTTCCTGGCCGGCGCGGCCTTCCAGTACATGGGCGTCCACGCGGTCCGAGCTGTCGAACTCCTTCACCTCGGCGGTGACACGCATGTTGCCAAGTACACACGCAGACGGTAGTTCGCGAAGGAGCTGGTGCGGGGACCGCGACCTTCGTCGTGCCCCTCGCCTTCGACAACTGGCTGCCCAGCGCTGTGGCTTGCTGGGCGCGACGATCCGCTGCACCTGCCCAGGAGTGGGTGGCGTTCTGCGGAACCGGCCTTAAGCCCTGCATGCTGCTCGGGCTCGGTGGTGCATGAGCGGGCGGGGCTCAGGAGCTATCGGAGCAAGGATAGTTGAGAGATGGATGATATGTCAACTCACCGATGTGGAGAAGGTGTTCAAGGTACGGCCGACGGGACGCGGATGCCACACCGGGAGCGGCCGCGACGTGCGGGAAGGTGGGACGGCATCAGCTCCGGGTGCCCGCGACGCGAGATGGTCGGGTACATAAGCCACAACGGGCGGGCAAGTCCACGAAGATCAAGATGCTCAAGGGCATATGGCCCCACAGCCGGGGCAGGCTGCACGTCGCCGGCATCGACCCGTCCCGCGACGCGCAGCGACGCCATCGCCCGGCGCATCTGGCCGTCGTCTTCGGCACAGCGCACGAACCATGTGTGGACCTCCGCTACGGGAATCGTACGGGCTGGTGGCAGCAATGTACCGGATCAACACCCGAAGGCCCGTACCCGCGCCAACCTCGAACGCTGCGTCGAACTCCTGACTGGCCGATCTGTTCTCGGACGTCCCCGTACGCCAGCTCTCGCCGGCACAAGCGGTGCGCGGCGACATCGCGGCCCGCCTGCTGCACGAAACAACGAGGTTGCATAACCTCGACCAGCCGAACGACGGCTCGGGCCGCCGTGACAAGGCGAACGGCCGCTAGCTTCCTGCGAGACGTCAACGCGAGCAGCGGCACGACCGTGCCTCCTCACCCAAGCACGACCTTACGGACATCGAGCAACTGTGCCGACGGCGTGATGGTCATCGACCACGGAGGCTCGTCCACGACGGACACCGTTGGACCAACATGCCACCGGTCGGGCTGATAGCGAGCGGATGCTGGTGGTGGACCTGGAGAGAGAAGTCACCGCCCGGGAGGAATTACAGGGGCGCGGCGTGGTACGCGTGGAGGGGCCGACAGCCAGGGCTGGCCCTTTCCGGCCGCGCCGTCATCGCGGGCGAACGTGAGGGCCGTCGCGAACGGTATCCGCTGGGTAACCTCTCGGTGCGCCGGAGCCGGACATCGAGCAGGCCATCGCACGACTGATACGAAGGGCCGGGGCCTTGCCCCGAGACCGCCCTACCTGATGACCAGTCCGACGTGAACTCCGATCATGCGGCGTGTCGGACGCGGAGCCGACAACGCGTAGCCGAAGTGCTGCGCACGGCCGGTCGCCGAGGCCGCTGGACAATGGAGGAGTTCGGGGAGCGCCTGGACCACGGTCTCTACAAGGCGCGGACGCCCGGCGAACTGCAGCGCCGAGTCCGGACCTGCGGCGGTGCCGGCCCCCGCCTCAGCCCCTGCCCCGGCCGTCGAGGACCGATGCGGCGGGCACGCCGACGTCCTCCTCGGAGTGGCCGTCATGGTCGGCTTCAGGCGCCACGACAGGTTGACGGTGCGCGCCGCTTCACGGCTTCGCGTTATGGGCGGCGGGCAGACGATTGCGCGAGGAGTCCTTCGAGGACGGCGAAGGTGACGATCCGCTGCCACGTCGCACATCATGGGCGGAATCCAGGTCGTCGTGCGCGGACCTGGAGTGCGGGTGGACGGCGTCGGGAACATGGAGGGGCTTCGACTCGAAGGCTCGAAGGGGCGAGGGCGAGGGCTCGAGGGTGAGCGCGCCCGGGGTTAACCGGTGGTGCGTGTCGGGTCCGGTTACCGGGCTGGCCGTTCTAGGGGCGGGGTCGGAGGTCCGTCCGCCTCGAGCGCGGCGAAAGCGAGGGTTAGCGGTCCACCCCGCCCTTTCACCGTTTCAGCAGGGGCTGCGCCACTGCAGCCACACCCCCCCCCCCCGCATTGCGCGCTGCCCGCGCGGGGTCACGCCGCGCGGTGGGCCGGTCCCGCGCTCCGCGCGGTGGGCGGGGCCTTCGCCCCCTGCGCCCCACGGGGGCCTTCGCCCCCTGGACCCCCGACCGGGGCTGCGCCCAGGCCCCCTGAAGCGCCTGCGGGTCCCCAGAGGGGGTACCCCCAGCCTCAAGCGCCGGACGGGCTGATGGTGCGCGCCCGGGCTGCATTGTGCGTACGGGCTGGATTTCAGGACCGGGCGCGCCATTTCAGCCATTTCCGGCACTTGAGGAAACCGCCCGTAGCGCGTCCTGCGCGGGCCGGGGAGGACAGACACCGGAAACAGGGGTGCAGGGGGCGCAGCCCCGGGGAGGAAACGGATTGAAAGGGCGGGGCGGGGCGAACTCACAGGCCCGACGCCGCGCGTCCGCGCCCCAGCACCCCAACATACCACCGCCCCCGCCCATCCGCCGGTACCCCGCGTCGTTCGGATGCAGACCGGTCCCCGCTGTCGTACGCCGGCAGCAACCGCTGCGGATCCGCCGGATCGCGCAGCACCCCGGTCGAAGTCCACGGACCGCGTCGAAAGGACCCGCCGGACCGGATCTCCGCGTTCACCGCAGCCGCACCGTTTCCTGCCGGGGCACGGCCCCCGAGGTGTCCGCCGAACGGCGTCAGCGTGGAAGCCAACGGCGATCAGGCCGCGCTCGTAGGGCGCGGGCCCACCAGCTTTGCTAGCAGCCCGGCGACGATCCGCCGCGGGTCGAGCTGCTGCGGCCGCCCGCAGGAGTCGTTGACGCCGAGTTCCGATCACGACGGCCCCGTACGCCCGTACGGTCCAGCACGTCGCGTCGAACGGTCAGCGCGACTGGGGTTGTTGGCCGGGGACCGGGCCACGGTTGCCAGCAGGATGCGGCTTGACGCTGATGCCCTCGTTGAGGGACCCGAAGCCGAGGCGCCGCGTTCCGTGAGCAGGCACGGCGGCCCGCGAGGCTGGTCGGTCCACCGCTGGTCGGGCCGACGGTCGAGGTGAACGCCGTCCGTGGATGGAAGTCACCAGATCGCGACGACCGCAGCCGAGCCCCGCGCGGGTGCCCCAGACGTCGACGGCGGTGACGTACACGCCAGTACGCGGGTCCGGCGGCGGTGTGCAGCCGCGCCCCGTCGGAGTCCTCCGTCGACGGTCGCACGGCGCGAGCCAGGACAGCCTGCCGGGCGTGCGGATGCAGCGTCACCGGGCCGGACGGGACGGTCCCGAAGTACACAGGTGACCAGCAGATCGACGCAGGCGCGCGACGGCAGGCGGCACGGGATCGCTGACGTCGCCCGCCAGGCGGCACGACGCGGAGGCCCACAGGCCGCCGAAGGTCAGCCGGCGCATGGCAGCCGGGGGGCATTACCCCACACACCCCCCCCGCCGAGCGGCCCACCGTGCGCCGGCCCGCCGAGAGGCCCGATCGCAGGCGTGGGCGATGTGCAGCGGCCGGTTCGAAGAGGTTCGAAGAGCTGCACGCAGGGCACGGCCTACAGCCGACGCTGGTGTGGACGAAGTTGCGGATGCCCGTACCCGCCAGCCCGTTCCGGTGCGCAGGCTCGCCGCGGCCGGCGCGGCGGCCCAGGAGCCCGTCCAGGTGACGGCGGCGGCCGGCGCGGCATCCTGACCAGTCCGGACGGACGCGGCGGCCGTCCGCCAACCGTCGCCCCCGCCGTGCACGCCCGCGCCCGAGGAGGACCCGCGCGGAGATGTGCACCCCCCCCCCCTCTCCCTCCCTCGCCCCCCAACGAGGCCGTCACGACGGCAGGTCCCAGGGCGCACGGTCATCGGACCCACGGCGAGCGCGGGGCTGCGGGACAGCGGGGGCTGGTCATCGCGGGAGTCTCTGGGACGGAGGCAGGCGGACGGCCGGGGGTCGCATACGGCCGCCACCCCACGTCGAACCCCTGAACAACGACATCCTCATGGATTCCACGGGGCGCGGGGAAGGCCCGGGGCGGCCGGGGGCACCGGCAAGACGGGGGCAACTCGGGGGCGTTTCCCCGCAGTCAGTCCGTAGGGGGCCCGCGGAGGACAACGGCTTTCCCGACGCACGGCAGGGAGGCAGCGTGGACAGGCGCCCTGTAACGGACTGACGGCTTCATCCTACAGCGAGGCGGACCGCCATAAAATCCGCCCCGCTGGTGCGCCGGAATGAAGGCTCTTCGCCACCGGCCTCCTCCTCGCCCCGTCGCAGCTCGTCTACGCAATAGCCAATCGCGACCCAAGTCGGCCCGGCGCTGGGAGCCTGGGGCGGGCTCATGTCGGCGGCGCCGCGGACAAGCGGGCCATGGTCCGGCACGCCGTTCCTCACTTGCCCACGACCCTCTGGTTCGCCCCGGTTCCCACCACACGGCGCTCTATCACCGCCGGCCCCCCCGCATCTCGGCGTACTCCTCCACCTGCTACATCCCTCGCCAACGGCGATCATCCGGCAACCATAGCAACCCGCGACAGCTCGGCCAGAGATCGATGTGCTGAGGCTAGCTGGGAGAACTTCCTCTCCGGACGAAGTCGTCACTCAAGGCCCAGACGGCTGCACACATGTGGGGATTCTGGCTGTTCCGCCTCGGCGTGGCTGGCGATAGGGCCCGAAACGCCAGACGGGTTGACGGCACGAAGCTGCGACCGCAGCGCCGCCGGTCGCCACCGCGGTGTGCTGCGCCGATAACGCGGGCCGTCCAGGCAGTGGCCGCAGGTCCCGACCCCCGACGATCACCGCCGCATCGCCCCCGGTATACCGCGAAGTGCCCACGGTAGCACGGGGCTTCCGTGGCGAGTCCGATGCTCGAACGGATCGTCACCGACGGGGCACAACCGCACCGCCGTGGTGGACCCTTTGGTCCGTCCTGCGTCGGCGCAACGCGACGGGCTGTCACGCACGGGGACCGGTGATGCAGCGGTATCGGGCGGAGATCCGGCTGGACGCCGCGCTTCGTCGACCGAAAGGTCGGCGAAGGCGTCTACAAGGAGCTGCTGCGCCTTCGTCACGGAGTATGCGCGACATGCCCGACACCCGGCGCGACGGCGCGGGGACCGATTCCTCGCGGACTTCGCCCGCGGACCTCCACGGCAGACCACGACACCGCCACAGCGTGGAGCGGCTGAAGTCGGAGGTCCTGGGGCGCGGCGAGACCCGAGGTGCAGGACCTCATCACGCCTCGGCGTGGGCCTCGGTCCGGGCGATGGTGGTGGCCGCATCAAGAGAGGACGAAAACGCAGCGAATGGTCTGCGCATCCGCGCCCGTGGCCGCGATCCTCTCGCTCGGGCGCCCACGGAGTCCTCCGGACGAGAAGCTGCGAGGCGAAGTGGGACGGGCTGGCTGGAGGACGCCCAGCGTGGTGCATGTCCGTTGCCGAGTACGGACGAGATCACTTCCTGCATCACGGAGGACGGTGGCGGGTGGGACGCGGAGCAGACGCGCGGAAGATCATGAGGCACCATCATATCGGGCGGGACCTGACAGTTCATCAGGATACACGGCAACGGTGGTGGAGGGCGCGGCGGGATTGCTGATCTAACGGCTCCGTCGAGGTGTTGGTGTCCTGTGCACCACTGGTCCCGCTCCTCCCCAGAGGGGGCTAACCCACATTTCGCGTTTCCCGCAGGGTCTGCCGCCGTGCCAACGCGTGCGCAGCGCGTCGCGGGTCCTGGGGCGACCAGCCCGGAAGAACACGGTGAAGGGCGGGGGGGTGCCAAGGAAGAAAAAACCCACCCGCAAACATCGGGTTGCCCGCACGATGCTGAACGTCACGCCATCCTCTGTGTCATGGCCCACCCTACTGTGCTCTACTCGGAGCCCTCCCACCTCGTCGACGCGTCCACCAACCGTCCTCGGGCCTCCCCTTCCTCGTCTTCTGCGCTCCTTCCAGGCCACCCTTCCCTCAACCCGTTCGCCGTCTCACCTCCGACCCGCGAGCGACCGTAAGCGGCGGCCGCGCATGAGCAACGATTCCGCCGTCGCCGACAACGGTCTTCGGCGCTACTTTCCATGACTCGTTCCACCATGTACGCCCCTTCGGCCTTCCTCAGCCGTCCCGGTGGCCGGGGCGCAGCACGCGCGGCGGCAATCACCGAGGGGTCCGTCGGCCGACGCAGCCCGGGCACGGTATGATATGGGTTGCTGATGGCCGGCGAGGCATTCACCAGCTTCAGGATACCTGGGCGCGGCCGGCTGGGGCTACAACTTCGGCGCCCCCCGTCTTATCGTCCTCGCCTAACCTCTCCTGCGGCACGGATCGGCTACGTCGTCGGACCGACCCTGTGGTCGTACGCGCGCGAAGCACGGCAATGGTCTCGATGCACCGACTTGGTCGCCCACCGCTACGGGAAGCCCTGGCTCGTGACGCACTGTCGACGGCCTCGCGGACCGTCTGACCTGCCTGCTCCTCCATCCCACGCTGCAGATCCACCGGCATGGGCGTCGTCGTCTCGTAACAATATCCTACGGCTCGCGATAATCAGCCTCGACGGGCCTATTCATCGACACCTTCGCCGTCACACGGCCATTCGTCGTGAGTCAGCGGATCTCGCGCCGAGCGCAGCGCCTGGGTCATCGCAGTCCTCACAGGACGTGCTTCGTCATCGGCACGCTCAGTCGTTTCCTCGCGATCTCACATCCACCGCGCACTACATTCGACGGCGAGGGCCCTCCTCGGACCGCGCGGTGGCCGAGAAGCCGCAAGTGGCTGACGCTCATGCGGCCAAGGCTGGCAGCGGCCTGGGCGGGCACCTGGTTCGCGACCACGAGAATTCTCAATCGCTCACGTCGTCATCTTTCACCGACGACGTGGCGGTATACCTCGGCGCGCGCAGCGCCCGACGACCTGCACGGACGCAAGCGGTTGTGCTGCTGCCGGTAATACAAACGTTGCTTGCTGTTGTGCCATGCTGCGGGCTGGCCGCGCTCTTTCGTCTCTCGTACCCGGACTGACCGGCGGGGTTTCAACCCTGGCGCTGTTCAAGCTGGTCGTTGGGACTCCGCTCCCGGCCTGGCTGGTCGGTCGTCGGCGTGGCGGCGGCGACGCTGTCGTACATCGTCCATGGCCGTGTTCTGCTGGTCATCGGCACGATGGGGGCAAGAGCGTGCTCGGCTGTTCCCCGCGCCCACGGTGCGTCCGCGGCGGCTAAGCTCGTCTCGTTCTTGCCCACTCCCTGCGCGCGGGGCGCAGACGTGGCATTGGCTAGCTGAGCTGTCACGCGAATTCTCTGAACCCTTCTGACTCTGTTGTCTTACGACTTTCCATCGCATCTCCAAAACCATACGGCCGTAGTCCGGTCCCCCTCTATTTCCTACGAGGGCATCGTGCCCACGCATTGTACCTCCGCATCTATTATGTCCTATTGCGATTCCTCGCTAGCTCTCTGTAGGCTGGTTTCCTATACCCGTGACGAATAGGTGCGCTGCCCTCTCCTCCCTCTTTTCATTCTGAGACGGTATCGTACATCGGACGGCAGCTTTCTCTCTTCCCCCGCACACTGGTTACTGCGACAGCTTGGTACTTACTCACCGAGCCCATCCGACCGCCGTCCTTTCCTCCGGGGGCGTTGAACGCGGGCCAAGTCGCCTGGGCCAGGTGGCCCGCTGAACGCCGCGCCCGTGCCCTCGCGGTCGTCTTGCTCGGTGCCCGAAGCGAGTGACGACCGTCGGACGCGGAGGTGCTTGGGCCAGTGATATCGCACACCTCCCGCGTCGCTTGCCTCGTCTCATGTGGCGACGTTTTTAGTATTAGTGAAGACCTATTGTACCAGCGTCAACCGAACCGCTTCCCGATCGAGGGGAGGCACGCGATGACACACACTTTTCGTTGGTATAACGCCACGCCCACCCGCTCAAACACGCCCGTTGTTCCTCCACGCCCTCTGCTCGCCGAACTGCTGCTCGCGCAGAGGCGGCTTGGTGAGAGGTCCCTGATGAGCGGCGGTCGCCATCGCTCGACGACCCGCATCGGAGCGGCCCTGGGCGCTGTGCGCCCGCGCTGTCTCCGCGTCGGCACGGGCGGCCGATCACTCCAGCGCCATACGCATCTCGCCATCTAAGGACACCAGGTTGACTGCGACCGCACTGCGTCATCTCTGTCCCATGCATGCGACCCCACTGACCCAGAGGACGGCGCAGCATGGGCACCATGGCCGTCCTCGTCCTCAGACGGCGCGTAGGTGCCCGAACTTTTTTGCCCGCCGTGAGCTACTCGCGCGGTCGTCACGCCGAATTGCACTTCCTCGGCACGACCGAGATCCCTGAAGGGCTTGTCAGCTCATGTCCTTTTCGTTCCCTGTGTGTAATGCGTGAACGTGCCGACATGTTACTTCTGAACTCCGACGTCTCCCTTCACGGCGCCTTGATCAACGCCGCAGATCTCCACGCGCGTCCTCACCGCACGTGGCGTTTGTCTCTCACTGTGTCTATTTCAGGTCGCTGCAAACCCCTGCCTGGTTCCACGCCGCCCGGGGCGAGCGGGCAGGACCGTCCGCGCTCCCCACAAACTGGGCCGATTCGTGGTCGCAAGCGAAGCTTGTGAATGCATAACCCTCTGCCGCGGCTTGCAGAGGCCAGACGAGCTCACCGGAAGGGACAATTCACGGGACAGTGATCACCTCTCTCTTTTTCCACTGTAACTCAACTCTCATCCGTTTGTAGCTGCGTTGCTTCCTGCTGCGAGTACCCGCATCGACCTCAATCACGTGTCGATATCTCCTTCGGTAGAGCTCGGTCATGCCTGCTGCAGCCGCTCGGGGTTCTTCCCGTGCTTGCGCCGCAGCTCGGCCAGTTGGGGCGCGAGAGCGGTCCTGGCCCGCTCGCCCCGGGCGGCGGAACGGGCCAGGGGGTGCAGGGCGAGCCGTACGCACAGGGTGAGGACCACGATCGCGGCGGCCGTCGCCGAGGCGCCGAGGACGGGTTCGAGAACGTCGGCGACGTGCGACAGCAGTGCGCCAAGGGAACGGAAAAAGGACATGGTTGAGCCCTTCGGGGTCTCGTCGTGCCGGAGAAGTGCATTCGGCGTGACGAGCCGCGCTGTGGCTCGGCGGGAAGAAAGGGCGAGCGCCTACGCGGCCGTCGGGAGGAGACGGCCGGGTGCCCTGGGCCTGCGCCGGCCCCGGGCGTCGGGGTCGCGCTGGGACAGGAAGGCGGTGCGCGACTCCCTGTCCTTGATGGCGGTGCGTATGCGCGTGGGAGTGAGCGGGCCGCCCGTGCCGACGGCGGAGACGAGCGCGGCGCACAGCGCCAGGGCCGCTCCGATGGCGGTCGTCGAGGCGATGGCGACCGCGCTCATCAGGACGCTCACCAAGCCGCTCTGCGCGAGCAGCAGTTCGGCGAGCAGGGCGAGGAACACGCTGACGTGCGTGCGTACCACGGTGTTCATCGCGTCCTCCCCCGTCGAAGCCCGTTCGTTCGTTCAGTCGTTCCGATACTAGACGTCGCCACTGACAGCCGCACCGGGCGGGTGCGGATCACTGGCCAGCACCTCCGCGTCCGGCCGGTCGTCCACCGGCTTCGGGCCCAGCAGGGACACCGCGAGGGCGACGACGAGGTTCACGCCCAGGGCCAGCGCGCCCGCGTTCACGCCCCACACCGGGTCGTGCTCGGTGAAGACCAGCGCGCAGACGAGTGCGCCGCCGGCGACGAGGCCGCTCAGCGCGCCCCATAGCGTCAACTTCCGCCACACCAGGCCCAGGAGGATCATGGGGACGAGCTGGGCCATGCCCTCGTAGGAAATGAGGGAGAGACGGACGAGCGTGTTGGGGGCGGCGTACGTCAGGGCGAGGGCCAGGGCGCCCGCTGCCACGACCACGGTCTGCGCCGCGAACCGCTGCCGCCGCGGACGCCCGTGGAGCGCGGGGACGAGCCCGAGCACGCTCTTGCCCCACATCGTGCCGATGACCAGCATGAACACGGCCATGGGGACGATGGACGACAGCGCCGCCGCCACGCCGACGAGGCCGACCAGCCAGGCCGGGAGCGAGTCCACGACCAGCTTGAACAGCGCCAGGTTGGAACCCGCGCCGGTCAGTCCGGGGACGACGAAGAGCGCGGCCAGGCCCAGCAGCATGGGCACGAACAGCAGCACGTTGTAGACCGGCAGCAGCACCGCGTTGCGCCGCAGGGCGTCGGCGCTGCGCGCGCCGAGGTAACCGGCCACGGTCGTCGGGAAGATGACGACGGTGAGCGAGTTGAGGAAGCTCGTGGTCGCGAACCAGGTGCCGCCCAGGCCGCTGCCGCCGTGGCCGCTGAGCGTCAGCCACTGCGGCTTCTCGGCCACCAGCCGGTCGAGGAAGGGCCCGTAGCCGTCGAAGTAGTGCGCGGGGATGTAGATCGCGAGGAACGCGAGCGTGCCGATGACGAGCACGTCCTTGAGGACCGAGACCCAGGCGCTGCCGCGCAGTCCGCTGACCACGACGAAGGCCGTGGTGACGGCGAAGGCGATGAAATAGGCCCAGTCGAGGCTGATCGCGCCGTAGGAGATGGTCGAGACGACGACGCCCATGCCGGTGATCTGCAGCTGGATGTAGGGCAGGAGGCAGACGGTCGCGAGGACGGCGACGAGGGCGCCGAGCCAGGGCTTCCCGTAGCGGTGGGCGACCATGTCGGTGATCGAGACCAGGCCGTGCTCGCGCGCGTACGACCACAGGGTCGGGCCGACGACGTAGCCGATCGCGTAGCCGCAGGAGAGGTAGGCGATGACGTAGAGGACGGGGGCGCCGAAGTTGTAGCCCCAGCCGGCCGCGCCCAGGTAGCTGAAGCTGGTGTAGCCCTCGCCGGCCATCAGCACCCAGATCATCACCGTGCCGAGGCTGCGTCCGCCGACGGACCACTCGGTGATGCCGCCGCCGGCGCCCCGGCCCCGGACGGCGAGGAGGCCGAGGGCGACGGTGAGGAGCATGAAGGCGCCGAAGACCGTTGTCGCGACGGCGGAATCGGTGCTCATGCGCGGCCCCGCTTACGGTCGCTGCGGCGGGCGAGGTGGACGGCGACGGGGGTGAGGAGGGTGGCCAGGAGGAGCCAGAAGAAGAGGAAGGGGAGGCCGAGGACGGTGGGGTGGACGCGGTCGGCGAGGGGGAGGGCTCCGAGGTAGAGCACGTAGGGGGCCAGGAGCCAGAGGAGGGCGGGACGTTTCAGCACGGGGGCAACCCTAGGTTGCGGGTGGGTTTTTTCCTTGCCCCTCCCCGCCCTTCACCGTTTCTTCCGGGGCTGCGCCCCGGGGCCCGCGACGCGGCTGCGCCGCGTTGGCAGGGGCGCAGCCCCTGCGGGAAACGGCGAAATGGGGGTGCCCCCTCTGGGGGAGGGACCGGGGCCGGTCACACCACCAACCGCGACGCCGTATAGATCAGCAATCCCGCCAACGCCCCCACCACCGTGCCGTTGATCCGGATGAACTGCAGATCCCGCCCGATATGGGCCTCGATCTTCCGCGACGTCTGCTCCGCGTCCCAGCCCGCCACCGTCTCCGTGATCAGGGACGTGATCTCGTCCCGGTACGTCGTCACGACATGCACCGCCGCGTCCTCCAGCCAGCCGTCCACCTTCGCCCGCAGCTTCTCGTCCGAGGACATCCGGGCGCCCAGCGAGAGGATCGCGGCCCGGGCGCGGATGCGCAGTTCGCTGCGTTCGTCCTCGGCGGCGGCCACCACCATCGCCCGGACCGAGGCCCACGCCGAGGCGATGAGGTCCTGCACCTCGCCGCGCCCCAGGACCTCCGACTTCAGCCGCTCCACGCGGGCGCGGGTGTCGGGGTCGGACTGGAGGTCGCGGGCGAAGTCCGCGAGGAAGCGGTCCACCGCGCCGCGCGCCGGGTGGTCGGGCATGTCGCGCATCTCCGTGACGAAGCGCAGCAGCTCCTTGTAGACGCGCTCGCCGACCTTGCGGTCGACGAAGCGCGGCGTCCAGCCGGGAGCGCCGCCGGAGACCGCCTGCATCACCGAGTCCCCGTGCGTGATCAGCCAGTCGCGGGCCCGGACGCACACCAGGTCCACCACCTTGCGGTGGCCGCCGTCGGTGACGATCCGTTCGAGCATCCGGCCCAGGCCCGGCGCGACCTCCTGCGCGTCCGCGCGGCGGGTGATCGCCTCGCCGACCACGGCCTGGACGTCCGCGTCGCGCAGCACCCGCAGGGCACCGCGCAGCGCGGTCGCCAGCTCGGCCGTCACCCGGTCGGCGTGTTCGGGCTCGGCCAGCCAGGCGCCGAGGCGGGAGCCGATCCCCACGGTGTGCAGCCGGCGCCGTACGACGTCGCCGGAGAGGAAGTTCTCCCCCACGAACTCACCGAGGCTCTGGCCGAGCTGGTCCTTCTTGGTCGGGATGATCGCCGTGTGCGGGATGGGCAGGCCGAGCGGCCGGCGGAAGAGCGCCGTGACCGCGAACCAGTCGGCGAGCGCGCCGACCATGCCCGCTTCCGCGGCGGCCGCCACATAGCCCGCCCAGGCGCCCGCGCCGGCCGACTGCGCCCATTTGGCGAGGGCGTAGACGAGCGCGACGGCGAGGAGGAGGCCGGTGGCGAAGGCCTTCATCCGGCGCACGCCACGGCGTTTGAGGGCGTCCGCCTCGCTGTAGATGAAGCCGGTCATCCGTACCACCCGTCCACGCTGCCTCCCTCTCGTCGGGAAAGCCCATTGTCTCCGCGGGCCCCCTACGGACGACTCGGGGAACGCCCCCGAGGTTCCCCCCGTCTTGCCGGGTGCCCCCGGCCGCCCCGGCCTTCCCCGGCACCCCGTGGAATCATGAAACCCGGTGATCGTTCCGTGGGGCGCCCGTGCGGACCCCCGGCGTCCGCCGCCTTCCGTCCCAGGAGACTCCCGCGATGACCAGGCCCCCGCTGTCCCGCAGCACCGCGCTCGCCGTGGTCGCCGCGCTGGCCGCCGTCGTGACGCTCGTCTCCGGCGCGGTCCTCCTCGGGGCGGCGGGCGGGCACGGCGGGGGCGACGGGGGCGACGGGCCGCCCGCGGCCGTCCGGACGCAGGAGGCCGCGCCGGCCGCCGCCGGCACCTGGACGGGCTCCTGGGCCGCCGCGCCGGCCGCGGCCGAGCCGCGCACCGGGGGGAACGGGCTGGCCGGTACGAGCATCCGCAACGTCGTCCACACCAGCGTCGGCGGTACCGGGGCCCGCGTGCAGCTCTCCAACCTCTTCGGCAACCGGCCGCTGCACATCGCCCACGCCTCGATCGCCGTCTCGGCCGGGCCGCGCACGGCCGCCGCGGTACCCGGCTCCATGCGCCGGCTGACCTTCGGCGGCCGGGCCGCCGCGGTCGTGCCCGCCGGGCGGGCGACCGTCAGCGATCCCGTGCCGCTGCCGGTCGCGCCCGCGTCCGATCTGCTCGTCACCGTGTACTCGGCCGTCCCGTCCGGCCCGGTGACGCTGCATCCGCACGCCCGGCAGCTGTCCTGGCTCGCCCGGGGCGACCGGACGGAGGACGCCGACGGGGCGCGCTACACCACCCGGACCGCGTACTGGCGGTACGTCACCGCCGTCGACGTCTGGGGCACCCGCGCGGCCGGCTCGGTCGTCGCGATCGGCGACTCCATCACGGACGGCGTCACCTCGACCGTCGGCGCCGACCAGCGGTGGACCGACCACCTCGCGGCCCGCCTGCGCACGGAACGCGGCGCCCCGCGCTTCGGGGTCCTCAACGAGGGCATCAGCGGCAACCGCATCCTGCTGAGCAACCGTGGCCGGTCCCCGGCCAACAACCCCAGCGCGCTGGACCGCTTCGACCGCGACGTGCTGGACCGTACGGGCGTACGGGCCGTCGTGATCGAACTCGGCGTCAACGACATCCTGCGGCGGCCGCAGCAGCTCGACCCGCGGCGGATCGTCGCCGGGCTGCAGCAGCTGGTGGCCCGCGCCCACGAGCGCGGCCTGATCGCCGTCGGCTCCACGCTGACGCCGTTCGGCGGACACCTCGGGGCCGTGCCCCGGCAGGAAACGGTGCGGCTGGCGGTGAACGCGGAGATCCGGGCCGGGCGGGTCTTCGACGCGGTCGTGGACTTCGACCGGGTGCTGCGCGATCCGGCGGATCCGCAGCGGTTGCTGCCGGCGTACGACAGCGGGGACCGGCTGCATCCGAACGACGCGGGGTACCGGCGGATGGCGGGGGCGGTGGATGTGGGGGTGCTGGGGCGCGGACGCGCGGCGTCGGGCCTGTGAGTTCGCCCCCGCCCCGCCCTTTCACCGTTTCTCCCGGGGCTGCGCCCCCGCACCCCTGTTTCCGGGGCTCCGCCCCGGACCCCGCAACCGCGCTCCGCGCGGTTGTCCTCAAGTGCCGGACGGGCTGAAATGGCGCGCCCGGACCTGAAATCCAGCCCGGCGCACAATGCAGCCCGGGCGCGCACCATCAGCCCGTCCGGCGCTTGAGGACTGGGGGTACCCCCTCTGGGGGAGCCCGCAGGGCGCTTCAGGGGGCCAGGGGCGCAGCCCCGGTCAGGGGGTCCAGGGGGCGAAGCCCCCGGTGGGGCGCAGGGGCGAAGCCCCGCCCACCCCGCGCGGAGCGCGGACCCGCGGCCCACCGCGCGGAGCGCGGACCCCGCGCGGCAGCGCGCAAGCGGGGTGGCGCAGGGGCGGCAGCCCCTGCGGGAAACGGTGAAAGGGCGGGGTGGGGGACCGGCTAACCCTCGCGTTCGCCGCGCTCGCGGCGGACCACCTCCACCCCGCCCCAGAACGCCAGCCCGGTCACCCGGACCCGGACCCGCACCACCGGTGAACCCGGCGCGCTCCCCTCGCCCTCGCCCTCCCCCTTCGAGCCCTTCGAGTCGAAGCCCCCCATGATCCCGACGCCGTCCACCCGCACGTCCAGGTCCGGCGGCACGACGACCTGGATGCCGCCCATGATGGCGACGCAGCGGATCGTCACCTCGCCGTCCTCGAAGGACGCCTCGCGCAGATCGATCTGCCCGCCGCCCCAGAACGCGAAGCCCGTGAAGCGGCGCGGCACCGTCCACCGGCCGTGGCGCCGGAAGCCGCCCATGACGGCCACTCCGAGGGAGGACGTCGGGCGGCCGCCGACACGGGCCTCGACGGCCGGGGCAGGGGCGGAGGCGGGGGCCGGCACCGCCGGCAGGTCCCGGACCAGCGGCTCCAGTTCGCCGCGCGTCCGCGCCTTGTACGCCGCGTCCAGCCGCTCCCCGAACTCCTCCATGTCCAGGCGGCCCTCGGCGACCGCCGTGCGCAGCACCTCGGCGACGCGTTCGCGCTCCGCGTCCGACACCCGCATATCCGGAAGTTCACTCGACATGGTCATCAGAGTAGGGCGTCGTCGGGGCAAGGCCCCGGCCCTCGTACAGCCGGGCGATGACCTGCTCGATGTCCGGCTCCCGCACCGAGAGGTCCACCAGCGGATACCGTTCGGCGACGGCCGCCACGACCGGCGCCGCGGACCGCGCGGCCGGAAAGGCCAGCCACTGGCGCGGCCCCTCCACGCGTACCACCCGCGCCCCTGGAACGTCCTCCATCGGCGGTGACTCCCGCTCCAGGTCCACCACCAGCATCCGCTCGCTCTCCCCGACCGTGTGCAGTCCGTCCAACGTGCCGTCGTGGACGAGCCGTCCGTGGTCGATGACCATCACCCGTCGGCACAGTTGCTCGATGTCCGTCAGGTCGTGCGTGGTGAGGAGCACGGTCGTGCCCCGCTCGGCGTTGACGTCGCGCAGGAAGCCGCGGACCTTCGCCTTGCTCACCACGTCCAGGCCGATCGTCGGCTCGTCGAGGTAGAGCACCTCGGGGTCGTGCAGCAGCGCCGCCGCGATGTCGCCGCGCATCCGCTGCCCCAGCGAGAGCTGGCGGACGGGGACGTCCAACAGATCGGCCAGGTCGAGGAGTTCGACGCAGCGTTCGAGGTTGGCGCGGTAACGGGCCTCGGGGATCCGGTACATGCGGCGCACCAGCCCGTACGAGTCCCGCAGCGGGAGGTCCCACCACAGGGTCGTGCGCTGGCCGAAGACGACGCCGATGCGCCGGGCGAGGCGCGTGCGGTCGCGGGACGGGTCGATGCCGGCGACGCGCAGCCGGCCCCGGCTGGGGACCAGGATGCCCGTGAGCATCTTGATCGTCGTGGACTTGCCCGCACCGTTGGGGCCGATGTACCCGACCATCTCGCCGCGCGGCACCCGGAAGCTGATGCCGTCCACCGCCCGCACCTCGCGCCGCTCCCGGCGCAGCCGTCCCGTCCGTCGCCGTACCTCGAACACCTTCTCCACATCGGTGAGTTCGATCAGATCATCCATCTCTCAACTCCCCGTGCTCCGATAGCTCCTGAGCCCCGCCCGCCATGCCAGCCCCGAGAGCCCGAGCAGCAGCAGGGCGACGGCCGGTCCGCAGAACGCCACCCACCCGGGCAGGTGCAGCGGATCGTCGCGGCCCAGCAGCCACAGCGCGGGCAGCCAGTTGACGAAGGCGAGGGGCACGACGAAGGTCGCCCCGCGCACCAGCTCCTTCGCGAACACCGTCGGCGGGTACTGCAACAGCGTGCACCCGCCGAAGGTGAAGGAGTTCGACACCTCGGACGCGTCGGACGCCCAGAACTGGAAGGCCGCGCCGGCCAGGAAGACCGCCGCGAAGATCGCCGCCCCCGTCACCACCATCACCACCGCGAACAAACACCCGTCCCGGCGTCCACACCACGTCCACCCGCGCCACGCCCCACCCCAGCACCACCGCCCCCTGCCCGATCCGCCCGATCCGGCGCAGCGCGAACCGGTCCGCCGCCACCTGGACGAGCACCGGCACCGGACGGACGAGGAACTGGTCGAACGTGCCGTCGCGCACCCGCCGCCCGACCCGGTCCGCGTTGCCCAGCACCAGATCCGCCAGCCCGAAGGAGGTGCAGGTCGTCCCGTACAGCAGCGCGACCTCGGGAAGGGTGAAGCCGCCCAGCGCGTCGATGTGCGAGAACATCAGCAGGATGGCGACGAAGTCCAGGGCGCTCACGGCGAAGTTGCCCAGCGCCGTCAGGGCGAAGGACAGCCGGTACGCCATCGTCGAGCGCACCCACATCCCGGCGATCAGACCGTACGAGCGCAGGGCGTGCCACCGCTCACCCACCCTGGACCACCACCTTCCGCGTGGCGCGCGCCTGCATCAGCCGCCCCAGGGCCAGCAGCACCGCCGCCCACCCCGCCTGGAAGGCCAGCGCGCCCGCCGCGCCCGTCCCGGCGTGCCGGCCGAGCAGCACGTCCACCGGCACCTGGAGCATCGCCGACCACGGCAACGCCCGGGCCACCGTGCCGAAGAGTCCGGGGAAGACGTTCAACGGCAGCAGCGAGCCGGAGAAGAACAGGCACAGCAGCTGGCCGACCATGGCCACGCCCGCCCCGTCGAGCAGCCAGAACGCGCACAGCCCCACCAGGTAGTGCACCGCGAAGCCGACGACGACCGCCAGCAGCACCGCGCAGAGGAACAGCAGCCACCGCAAGGGGTCGGCCGGCAGGGCGAGTTCGAAGCAGAGCGCACCCGCGAGCAACGGCGCCACGCCCCGGCCCAGCAGCTGGAAGCCCGCCCGGCCCAGGTCCGCCGCCAGCCACCACAGTTGCAGGTCCGCGGGGCGGTAGAGGTCGATCGCGATGTCCCCGTTGCGGACGCGCTCCTGCAACTCCTCCTGGAATCCGCCCCCGAGCAGCGAGACCGTCGCCAGCATCGCCTGGCTCACCCAGACGAACGTCAGGGCCTGTGCCCGGTCGTAGCCGCCCAGGTGCGGGCGTTCGTGCCACAACGCGATGAACGTATAGGCGAGGACGAAGCCGAAGACCGTGTTGGTGAAGACACCGGCGGCGGTCGCGATCCGGTACGTCGCGTACCGGCGGAAGCCGCTCACCGCGACCGCGGCGTACAGCCGCATCCCGTCCCCCCTCGGCTCGTTGAACCTTGTTAGTCCGCCGCCCGGCCGGGCCGTCACCCGAAACGCAGGAGCGTAGCCGTACGTCCCAGCCCGGAGCCACGCATTTGTCACCCCCCGGTGTGGTCGGCCTCATCCGAACGGCCCCACCGCACCGCACGGGGTGCGCTGGACCCCTCCGGCCGGGACACGTGATGCGACAGTGCTTCCGGGGCGCGCACGGCAGCACTGCTTTGGCAGCACTGCCCCGGGTACACGGACCGCCTGACACGACACGACACCGCTGCGCCGCGGCCAACCCCGGCAACGGGCCGAGGAGTTCCAGGAAAGATGAGCGACGAGCATTCACGACAACGGCCCCGTGACCGGGCTGCCGGCCCGCCACCGGCCTGGGCGCCGAGAGGCGAGGCCGCCCGCCCCCGCAAGCGCTCCGGATGGCGCCGACTGCTGCCCACGTGGCGCCTGGTGCTCGGGGCGTTCGTCCTGATCGTCCTCCTCGTCGCGGGCGGCCTCATCGCGGGGTACACCCTGGTCGACATCCCGGCGGCCAACAAGGCCGCGACCGCGGAGAGCAACGTCTTCCTCTACGCCGACGGGAGCCAGCTGGCCCGCGACGGCGAGGTCAACCGGGAGAGCGTCCCGCTCAGCCGCATCCCCAAGAACGTCCAGCACGCCGTGCTCGCCGCCGAGGACCGGGACTTCTACTCGGAGTCCGCCGTCAACCCCGAGGCGATGGTCCGCGCGGCGTGGAACACCGTCACCGGCAAGGGCAAGCAGTCGGGTTCCACGATCACCCAGCAATACGTCAAGAACTACTACCTCGGCCAGGAACAGACCATCAGCCGCAAGGTGAAGGAGTTCTTCATCGCCATCAAGCTGGACCGCGAGTCCAGCAAGGACGACATCCTCGAGGGCTACCTCAACACCAGCTACTTCGGCCGCAACGCCTACGGGATCCAGGCCGCGTCCCAGGCGTACTACGGCAAGGACTCCGACAAGATCGACACCGCGCAGGGCGCCTACCTGGCGACGCTGCTGAACGCGCCGAGCGCGTACGACGTCGGGGCCCACCCCGAGAACAAGCCGCGGGCCATGGCCCGGTGGAACTACGTCCTCGACGGCATGGTCAAGAAGGGCTGGCTCAGCCCCGCCGAGCGCGCCTCCCTCAAGTTCCCCGCCCCCGGCAAGTCCCGGCCGAGGCTGGGGATGTCGGGCCAGCGCGGCTACCTCGTCGAGGCGGTCAAGGACTACCTCACCAGCAACAAGATCGTCGATGAGCAGACGCTGGCCGCCGGCGGCTACCGGATCACCACCACCATCGACCGCAAGAAGCAGGACGCCTTCGTCAAGGCCGTGAAGTCCGAGCTGATGGACGAGCTCAGCGACTCCCGGAAGGTCGACTCCTACGTCCGGGCCGGCGGCGCCTCCGTCGAACCCCGGACGGGGAAGGTCGTCGCCCTCTACGGCGGCATCGACTACACCAAGCAGTACGTCAACAACGCCACCCGCCGCGACTACCAGGTCGGCTCGACGTTCAAGCCGTTCGTCTTCACCTCGGCGGTGCAGCACGGCGCGACGACGCAGTCGGGCCGGACGATCACCCCGTACACGATCTACGACGGCACCGACAAGCGGCAGGTCGTCGGGCCCGACGGGCCCGTCGGCTACAACCCCGCCAACGAGGACGACCGCAGCTACGGGCCCATCACCGTCACCAAGGCGACGGACCTGTCGGTCAACGCCGTGTACGCGCAGATGGCCCAGGACGTCGGCCCCGGGAAGGTCAAGGCCACGGCCATCGCCCTCGGCGTCCCCGAGAAGACCCCCGACCTGACCGCCTCCCCCTCGATCGCGCTCGGGCCGGCCACCGCCAGCGTCCTGGACATGGCCCAGGCCTACGCCACGCTCGCCAACCACGGCCGGCACGGGCCGTACACGCTGGTCGAGAAGGCCAGCAAGGGCGGCGAGAGCCTGCACCTGCCGAACGTCGGCGACAAGAAGCAGGCCGTGCCGCGGGACGCGGCGGACACCACCACGTCCATCCTGCAGAGCGTCGTCGACAGCCCCGGCGGCACCGGGGCCGCCGCCCGCAACTCCGGACGGCCGTCGGCCGGCAAGACGGGCACGGCGGAGGAGGACAAGGCGGCCTGGTTCGCCGGCTACACCCCCGACCTGGCGACCGTGGTGGCGGTCATGGGGCAGGACTCCGACAGCGGCGAGCAGAAGTCGCTCTACGGGGCGACGGGGCTGCCGCGCATCAACGGGGGCGGCTACCCGGCGCGGATCTGGGCCGAGTACACGGCCGGCGCGCTGGAGGGCACGCCGGCGCGGGACTTCGACCTGGAGCTGGAGCAGGGGGCCGGGAGCCCGCCGCCGGAGGCGCCCTCGACGTCGGCGCCCGCCGCCGGTCTCCTCCTCGCCGCCGGTCTCCTCCGCGCCGCCGCGCCGTCCGCCGACGACGTCGTTCGCGCCCCCGCCCGGCCCGCCGACCGGCCCACCGGCCCCGCCGACCGGCCCGCCGACGGGCCCGCCGTCACTCCCGATCATCACGCTCGGGCCGAATCCGGGGGGTCGGGAGGGACGGGGTGGGGAGCATCATGATCTGCTCGGGTACGACTACTGAGGCCGTGGGGCCGGGGGGTGGGGTCTGCCCCGCCCCGCCCTTTCACCATTTCTCCCGGGGGCTCCGCCCCTCGACCCACAACGCGGCTGCGCCGCGATACCGGGGCTGCGCCCCTGGCCCCTGCCGGGGCTCCGCCCCGGACCCAGCAACCGCGCTCCGCGCGGTTGTCCTCAAGCGCCGGACGGGCTGATTGCCCCGCCCGGGCTGGATTTCAGGCCCGGGCGCGCCATTTCAGCCCGTCCGGCGTTTGAGGACAGCGCCCGCAGGGCGCTTCGGGGGCCAGGGGGTGGAGCCCCGGGCAGGGGTCCAGGGGGCGCAGCCCCCGGTGGGGCGCAGGGGCGGAGCCCCGCCCACCTCGCGCGGAGCGCGGACCCGCGGTCCCACCGCGCGGAGCGCGGGCCCGGCGCGCACCGCGCGCCAGCGGGGGTGCCGCAGGGGCGCAGCCCCAGCGGAAACGGGGAAAGGGCGGGGCGGGGAGAGAGAACCCCCTAGTGACCCGACGTCGCCTTCAGGCCCACCACCGCCACCAACAGCAACACCACAAAAAAGATCCGCGCCGCCGTCGCCGGCTCGCCCAGCACGCACATGCCCAGCACCGCCGCCCCGGCGGCCCCGATGCCGACCCACACGCCGTACGCCGTACCGATCGGCAGCGAACGCGCCGCCTGCGACAGCAGGATCATGCTGGCCACGATGCCCGCGACCGTGAACACGCTCGGCCACAGCCGCGTGAAACCCTCGGTGTACTTCATCCCGATCGACCAGCCGACCTCGAGCAGACCGGCGACGATCAACAGAACCCATGCCATGACGGACGGCACCTCCGGAAGTGATTCGCTTCAGGGGTGCGTCGTCTTGTCGTGACCCGGTACGGCGCGTCTCGTCGGGATGAATCCAGGCTACAGGTCCTGCAAGGTCCTGCAGATCTACAGGTACAGACCCGTCGAGTCCTCCGAGCCCTCCAGCCGCTCCGCGGCCACCGCGTGCAGGTCGCGCTCGCGCATCAGGACGTACGCGACGCCGCGGACCTCCACCTCGGCGCGGTCCTCCGGGTCGTACAGGACCCGGTCGCCGGGCTCGACCGTGCGTACGCTCTGCCCGACCGCCACGACCTCGGCCCAGGCCAGCCGGCGGCCCACCGCCGCCGTCGCCGGGATGACGATGCCGCCGGTGGACCGGCGCTCGCCCTCGGGAATGTCGGTACGCACCAGCACCCGGTCGTGGAGCATCCGGATGGGCAGCTTGTCGTGGGTCGTGTTCGTACGCACGCCACGACGTTACCCGCCCGGGCGGGTCCGCGGCGCCACAGCTGCCCGACCGGGGCCGGGCCGCGCCCCGGACCGGGCCCGGGAGGGCCTTACGCCTTGTGGCGCTTGGACGAGACCGTCAGCAGCCCCAGCACGCCCACGGCCACCATCGCCGCCGGGACGATCCGCTCCAGCCGGGGCACGCCCTCGTCCGTCATGAACTGCGACCGCACATCGGCGACGACCCGGTTCGCGAACGCACAGGCCCGACCCGCGGTGTGGTCGACCTTCGAGGCCACCTTCGCCTTCGCGTCGCCGATGATCGTGCTCGGATGCATCTGCTCCCGGCCACGAGCGGCGCGCCCTGGAGCGCTACCGGGAGGAGGGGACGCCGCTGCGTTCCGCCGGCCCGGCGGGGTCCGTTCCGCATCGCGATGGCGCGCGGAGCGCGCTGGGGACGGCGTCCCGGACGGTTCGCGTGGTGCGGACGGTGTGAAACGCGACACCTGATCCACGGTGCACCCGGGCCACCCGAACGGATGAGGTGCTCGAACGCCCGGGGTGACTCCCGGGACGATCTGCGCCCCGCCCGTCTCTGGCGTAGCGTCGGGGACCGCCCTTACCGCCCCGACCGCCCCCGTCACCGACCAGGACCCGTACCCACGTGAGATCCCATCCCCCCTCCGGCTCGTCGCGCCCGGACCGCCCGGAGCACCGGCGGGACGCTCCGGACGGCGCCGGCGCGTACCGCCTGGTGCGCACCCCGCCGGGTCCCGCGGTCCCCGCACGGCTGACGCGGCGCAGCGCGCGGTGTGTGAGCACGGCTCCGGGCCGCTGCTGGTGCTCGCCGGCCCGGGACGGGCAAGACCACCACGCTCGTCGAGAGCGTCGCCGAACGGGTGCGGCGGGGCGCCGGCCCCGAGCGCGTCCTGGTCCTCACCTTCAGCAACGCAAGGCCGCCGTCGAGCTGCGCGACCGCATGGCGGCCCGGCTCGGCGGAGCCCGCGCCCCGCAGGCGACCACCTTCCACTCGTACTGCCACGCCCTGGTCCGCGCGCACCGGGACGCGGAGCCCTTCGGCGAGCCGCCGCGGCTGCTCTCCGGCCCCGAGCAGGACGTCACCGTGCGCGACCTGCTGGCCGGCCAGACCGAGCTGGAGGCGCGAGGGGCGCGGGGCGGTGCGCTGGCCGGACGAGCTGCGTCGCGTGCCTGACCACGCGCGGCTTCGCCGACGAGGTGCGCGCCGTCCTCGCCCGCAGCCGCGAAACTGGGCCTGGGGCCCGGCGAACTGGCCGACTTCGCCGAGCGCACACCCGGCGCGGCGACTGGGCGGCCGCGGCCGCCTTCCTCGCGAGTACCTCGGACGTCCTCGACGCCCGCGGCGTGCTCGACTACGCGGAACTGGTGCACCGCGCCGTCCTGCTCGCCGAACGGCCCGACGGTAGCGGCGACCTGGCCGCGCGCGCTACGACCGGTCTTCGTGGACGAGTACCAGGACACCGACGCCGCGCAGGTGCGGCTGCTGCGCGCGCTGGCCGGCGGGGGCCGCCCGCTGATCGCCTTCGGCGATCCGGACCAGTCCATCTACGCCTTCCGCGGCGCGGACGTGGGCGGCATCCTCGACTTCCCGGACGCCTTCCGCGCGCCGCGACGGCACGCCCGCCCCGGTGCGCGTGCTGACCACCTCGCGCCGCTCCGGCGCCGCGCTGCTGGCCGCCACCCGGCTCCTCACCGCCCGGATGCCGCTCACCCGCCTCCCGGCCGCCGCCGTCCGCGCCCCACCGCGACCTGACCGCCGACCGCCCCGGCGGCCGGGTCGAGGCGTACACCTACCCCACCGCAGGCGCCGAGACCGACAACGTCGCCGACATCCTGCGCCGCGCCCACCTGGAGGACGGCGTCCCCTGGGGGCGACATGGCCGTCCTGGTCCGCGCCGGCTCCCGCTCCCTGCCGGTGCTGCGCCGCGCGCTGACCTCGGCGGGCGTACCGGTGGAGGTCGACGGCGACGACGTCCCGCTGCGCCACGAACCGGCGGTGGCGCCGCTGCTGACGGCGCTGCGGGTGGTGGCGGAGCAGGTGGCGGCGGGCAGGGTCCCCGACGACGATCCCGACGCCTGCGCAGCCCCCGCGTCCCTCGCCCCCGAGACCGCCCTCGCCCTGCTCACCTCGCCGCTCGGCGGCATGGACGGCACCGACCTGCGCCGGCTCGGCCGCGCCCTGCGCGAGGAGGAACGGGGCCGCCGGCCGGGACCGTCCCCCGGCCCTCGGACGTGCTCGTCGCCGAGGCGCTCGCCGAGCCCGAGCGCCTGGTCGCGCACGACCCGGCGTACGCCAAGGGCGCCCAGCGCCTGGGCGCGCTGCTGCGCACCGCCCGCGAGCGGCTGGCGGCCGGCGGCACCGCCGAGGACGCCCTGTGGGCGCTGTGGGGACGGCACCCCCTGGCCCGACCGGCTGCGCCGCGCCGCGCACCGCGGCGGGGCGGCCGGACGCAACGCGGACCGCGATCTGGACGCGGTGTGCGCCCTGTTCGAGACCGCGGCCCGCGCCGAGGAACGCGTCGGCGGCCGGGACGTCCTCAACTTCCTGGACGAGCTGGAGGCCCAGGACATCGCCGCCGACACCCTCACCCGCCGCCCGGTGCGGACGGACGCCGTCCGGCTGATGACCGCGCACCGCTCCAAGGGCCTGGAGTGGCGGCTCGTCGTCGTCGCCGGCGTCCAGGAGGGCCTCTGGCCCGACCTGCGCCGCCGCGGCTCGCTGCTGGAGGCGGACCGCATCGGCCGCGACGGCCTCGCCGAACCCCTGCCGCCCGGCGCCCTCCTGGCCGAGGAACGGCGGCTGTTCTACGTGGCCGCCACGCGCGCCCGGGAGCGCCTGGTCGTCACGGCGGTCAAGGCGTCGGCGGAGGACGGCGACCAGCCCTCCCGCTTCCTCGCCGAACTCGGCGTCGAGCCGGTGGACGTCACCCAGCGCCCCCGGCGGCCGCTCGCCGTCGCCGCGCTCGTCGCCGAGCTGCGGTCCACCACCGTGGACCCCGCCGCGTCCCCCGCCCTGCGGTCCGCCGCCGCGGCCCGCCTCGCCCGGCTCGCCGCGCTGCGCGACGAGGAGGACCGGCCGCTCGTCCCCGCCGCCGACCCCGACCGCTGGTGGGGGCTGTACGAACCGACGCACAGCGGGGTGCCGCTGCGCGACCGCGAGCGCCCGGTGGCGCTCTCCGGCTCCGCGCTCGGCCAGCTCGCGGACACCTGCTCCCTCCAGTGGTTCCTGGGGCGCGAGGTGCGGGCGGAGGCCCCGGCCGGCCCCGCCCAGGGCTTCGGCAACGTGGTCCACGTCCTCGCCCGACGACGTCGCGTCCGGCCGCACCCCGGCCGACCTCGCCGTCCTGATGGAGCGCCTGGACACCGTCTGGGACGCGCTCGCCTTCGATGCCCCCTGGAAGTCCCGCCAGGAGAAGGAGAACGCGCGGGCCGCCCTGGAACGCTTCCTGCGCTGGCACGTCCTGGAACGCGGCCGCACGCCGGTCGCCAGTGAGCACCCCTTCGACGTCACGCTGAAGGCGGAGCAGTACCTGGTGCGGGTGCGCGGCTCCATGGACCGCGTGGAGAGGGACGAGGCGGGCCGGGCGTACGTGGTCGACTTCAAGAACCGGCAGGAGCGCCCCGAGCGCCGCCGAGGTCGCCCGCCACCCGCAGCTCGCCGTCTACCAGCTGGCGGTCGGGCAGGGCGCGGTGGACGACCTGTTCGACGGCGAGCGGCCCCGGTCCGGCGGCGCGGAACTGGTCCAGCTGCGGCAGGGCGCGGTGTGAAGCGGGACGGCGGGGACGCGCTGCCGAAGGTCCAGGCGCAGGAGTCCCTGGAGACCTCGGGCGACGGCTGGGTCGGCGAACTCCTGGCCACGGCGGCCGGCCGCGTCCTGGACGAAACGCTTCGCCCCGCGCCCCGGCCAGCACTGCACGCACTGTGCCTTCCGGGCAGCGTGCTCGGCGAGGCCGGAGGGGCGGCAGGTGGTGGAGTGAGCACGCCCCGGGCCCTGTCAGCGGTCCCCGTTACCGTGAGGGACATGACGCCGCGCCTCACACCGACCCCGAGCAGCTCAAGGACCTGCTCGGCATCCCCTTCACCCCCCGAGCAGACGGCCTGCATCACCGCCCCGCCCGCCCCCCAGGTGATCGTCGCCGCGCCGGCTCCGGCAAGAACCACCGTGATGGCCGCCCGCGTCGTCTGGCTGGTCGGCACCGGCCAGGTGGCACCCGAGCGCGTACTCGGCCTCACCTTCACCAACAAGGCGGCCGGCGAACTCGCCGACCGCGTCCGCAAGGCGCTGGCCAAGGCCGGCGTCACCGCCGGTGAGGCCACCGACGAGGACGGCCCCGGCGAGCCGCAGATCTCCACGTACCACGCCTTCGCCGGCCGCCTCCTCAAGGAGCACGGCCTGCGCATCGGCCTGGAGCCCACCGCCCGGCTCCTCGCGGACGCCACCCGCTTCCAGCTCGCCGCCCGCGTCCTGCGCTCCTCGCCGGGCCCGCACCCCGCGCTCCACACCGCCCGTTCGCCGACCTCGTCGCCGACCTCCTCGCCCTCGACGGCGAGCGTCGCCGAGCACCTGGTCGACCCGGCCGCCCTGCGGGCCCACGACGAGGAGCTGCTCTCCGCGCTCGAAGGAGCCCGGCTCACCAACGCCGACCTGCGCAAGGCCCCCGAGACCGCCCGCGCCCGCCGCGAGCTGACCGGCCTCGTCGAGGCGTACCGCGCGGAGAAGCGCGCCCGCGACCTCCTCGACTTCGGCGACCAGATAGCCCCTCTCCGCCGAGACCGCCCGCACCCGCCCCGAGGTCGGCCGCATCCTGCGCGAGCAGTTCGAGGTGGTCCTCCTCGACGAGTACCAGGACACCTCCGTCTCGCCCAACGCCTCCTGCTCGCCGGCCTGTTCGGGGCCGGCACGGGCCACGCCGTCACCGCCGTCGGCGACCCCTGCCAGGCCATCTACGGCTGGCGCGGCGCCTCCGTGGCCAACCTCGACGACTTCCCGCGCCACTTCCCGCACGCCGACGGCCGCCCCGCGAACCGCTACGCCCTCGGCGAGAACCGGCGCAGCGGCGGGCCGCCTCCTCCGCCTGGCCAACGGCCTGGCCGCGCCGCTGCGCGAGCGCCACGAGGGCGTCGAGGCGCTGCGCCCCGCGCCCAGGCGCCGAGCACGACGGCTGGTGCGCTGCGCCCTGCTGCCACCCAGGCCGAGGAACTGGCTGGCTGGCCGACATCGACAGCGTCCAACCTGGTGCGACACGGGCCACGTCGCGCCCCGGCGACGTCGCCTGTCCTGTGCCGCCACGCCACCGACTTATTCTGCCCGCATCCGGCGCCGCGCATACGCGCAGGGCGGGACGTGGCCCCGTGCGAGGTCGTCCCCGGCCTGTCCGGCTGTCTGCACTGCCGGAGATCGACCGACCTGGTTGTCTCGTCTGCGAGGTATGCTCCAGGACCCCACGAGTCCACGCCGACCGCTCGTCCGGCCTGTAGACACCGGCCCAGCGCTGAGAGGCGCATCGTGTCGCCCGTGACCTGAGGCGCTCCTACGTGAGCCGCACGCGCGCGCGCACGCTCATCGTCCCGTACGGCGCCGCCGGGATCACGGACCCCGGACGCCGGCTCGCCGAGGCCACGTCGAGACAGGGCGCGCGAAGCCCAGGCGAGATGACATCTGTCCCTCGCACGACGCAGCGCTCAGACAGGCACATTTCCTCACGGACCGGGGATGCGCCGCGGGACGTGTGACGGCGCTGCACGTTCTCGGCCGACGCCAACGGCGAGTCGCTTCGCCCGCCTCGACGGAGCGCGCAGACGACTGCGGCGCCTGCCTGGCACGATCCGCTGATGGATCGTCTGCACCGCGTCCATCTGCGACCCCGGTCCTGGACGTCGAGCTCGTACTCCGCACATCCCCGCACGCGCATGCTGGCCCGCCGTGCCGCGAGACGCTCGCGAACACATGTTCCTCGGACCATCGCCGCGGCGGCATACGCCGGCCTGGACGGGGACGCCAGGCTCTCCGCCTTCCTGGTGAACACTCCTGCGTCAACGGCCGTGCAAGTGGCGACGAGAGGGCACTCCGACAGCCGACGCTAGCCCGGGCGGAGGACACGGTACAAGGTCCCTCCACCGCCCACAAGTGCGATAGCGGCCTGGAGTGCGGACGTCGTCGCCGTCCCCGGTCTCGTGTCGCGACGCGACGTTCCTACTCGCCCAGCGAGCAGAAAGCCGCGCGAATATGTCTGGACGGCACCCAGGCACCGGTCCTGCGGCACGCCCTGCAGCGGCGACGCGGACACCCTCACCCCGACGTCACACGTCCTGGCGCCAAGGGCGCTGGCGGCGCGTTCAGACGAGATGAGGGGAAGCACCAGTCCGTCGAGGAGCCAGCTATACCGCTCGGCTAATCGTCAGCCTCTTCACCTCGCGCAGCTGCCACAGCTCGCTAGGGGCCTCCACGGGCCACTGGTGGGGCCTCACACAGAGACAGAAGCGCCCCCGACAGCCCGCCACGCGACCTCTCTCGCACGCCCTGTCGCGAGCACTGCGAGGCGGCCACGGCGAGATCGGGCGCGCTGGCGGAGCGCGCACCCGAGGAGGCCGACGAGAACCCGGCCCTGACCCCGCCGCGCCGCCGATGTCCGCCGCAGCGCCGACTGGCTCGCGGCGAAGCTCAAGGAGACGGGTTTCCCGACCGTCGAGGTCTGGGAGACGGGGACGGACGGCGACGGCGGCGAGGGCAACGGCGCCCCCGCGGTCTTCGCGGAGTGGCCCTCCGGGGACGACGACGCCCCCACGGTCCTGGTCTACGGCCACCACGACGTCCAGCCGGCCGCCCGCGAGGACGGCTGGCACACCGACCCGTTCGAGCCCGTCCTCAAGGACGGCCGGCTCTACGGGCGCGGCGCCGCCGACGACAAGGGCCAGGTGTTCTTCCACACGCTCGGTGTCCGCGCGCACCTGGCGGCCACCGGCCGGACGGCCCCGGCCCGTCAACCTCAAGCTGATCGTCGAGGGCGAGGAGGAGTTCGGCTCCCCGAACTTCCCGGCCCTGATCCGCGACCGCGCCGACCGCCTCGCCTGCGACAGCGTGATCGTCTCCGACACCGCATGTGGTCCGAGGACACCCCGACGGTCTGCACCGGCATGCGCGGACTCGTCGAGTGCCAGATCGACCTGTACGGGCCGGACCAGGACATCCACTCCGGCTCCTTCGGCGGGCCGTGCCCAACCCGGCCACCGAGGCCGCCCGGCTGGTCGCCGCCCTGCACGACGAGGACCGCCGCGTGGCGATCCCCGGCTTCTACGACGGCGTCGTGGAGCTCACCGACCGTGAGGCGCGAGCTCTTCGCCGAGCTGCCCTTCGACGAGGAGCGCTGGCGGGCGCACCGCGCACTCGCACGCCACGCTGGGCGAGGCCGGCTTCACCACCCTGGAGCGCGTCTGGGCCCGTCCCACCGCCGAGGTCAACGCATCGGCGGCGGCTACCAGGGCCCCGGCGGCAAGACGATCGTGCCGGACTCGGCCCGGCTGAAGCTGTCGTTCCTGCCTTGGGGCCGGCCAGGACACGGACCGGATCCAGCAGGCCGTGCGGGAGTGGACGGCGATCCGCCTCCCCGCCGGCATCCGTCACGGGATCACGTTCACCGGGGCACCCGCCCCTGTCTGACGCCGCTGGACCACCCCGCGCTCCCAGTCCGTCGTCCGGGCCATGGGCCGCGCCTTCGGGCAGAAGATCCGCTTCCACCCGCGAGGGCGGCTCCGGCCCCGCCGCCGACCTGCAGGACGTCCTGGGCGTCCCCGTGCTGTTTCCTCGGCATCTCGGTGCCCTCGGACGGCTGGCACGCGCCGAACGAGAAGGTCGAGCTCGACCTCCTCATGAAGGGCGTGGAGACCGCGGCCCACCTCTGGGGCGACCTCGCCGCGGGCCCGGGCGGGCACTAGCGGGCCGCACCGGCCCCAGACGCACCACGACCATCACCACAGGGGGAGTTGGAAGCAGCCGTGACCACCTGGACCGCATTCCCGGCCGACCGTCCCATCACGCTCAGCGGCGCGAGCGGCATCGACCGCGCCGCGCACCACCGCCTGGACGAGGCATGGCTGGCGGCGGCCTGGAGGCACCCCTTCGACCCGGGTCTTCGTGGTCTCCGGGGGGACAGGCGCTGATCGACGACACCCCCGACGGCCGTACGGAGCTGGTGATGACGCCGGCCTTCGAGGCCCCGTCACCGAGACGCACCGCTACTTCCTCGGCCAGGACGAGGACGGGGTGGCCTACTTCGCCCTGCAGAAGGACACCCTGCCCGGCCGCATGGACCAGTCGGCGCGCCGGCCGGGCTGCGCGAGGCGGGCTGCTCTGGTCGCCGCGCGACGCCGGCCTGCTGGTGCACGCGGTGGCCCTGGAGACTGGCAGCGGCTGCACCGCTTCTGCATCGCGCTGCGGCGAGCGCACCGTCATCGCCGCCGCCGGTCACATCCGCCGCTGCCAGGCCTGCGGCGCCGAGCACTACCCGCGGACCGACCCGCGGTGATCATGCTGGGTCACGGACGACCGGGACCGGCGCCCTGCTGGGCCGCCAGATGCACTGGCCGGAGGGCCCGCTTCTCCACGCTCGCCGGCTTCGTCGAGCCGGCGAGTCCCATCGAGCAGGCGGTGCGGCGCGAGGTCGCCGAGGAGGCCGGCGTGGTGGTGGGCGAAGGTGGAGTACGTCGCCAGCCAGCCCTGGCCGTTCCCGTCCAGCCTGATGCTGGGCTTCCGGGCGCGTGCCGTCCTCCTCCGAGATCCAGGTGGACGGCGAGGAGATCCACGAGGCGCGCTGGTTCTCCCGGGAAGAGCTGCGGGCCGCGTTCAAGTACGGGGAGGTGCTGCCTCCCACCGGGAATCTCGATCGCAGCCGGCTGGTCGAGCTCTGGTACGGCGAGCCCCTGCCGTAGGCGGAGTGCCGTAAGCCGGGGGGTCAGACGCCGACCCCGATCTTGGCCTTGACCTGGGCGAGAGAAGGGGTGGTGAGCGTGGAGCCGTCGGCGAACAGCAGGGGTCGGCACCGTCTGGTTTTGCCCCCGTTGGCCTTCTCCACGAAGACCGCCGACTCCGGGTCGAGCTCGATGTTCACCTCGGTGTACTCGATGCCCTCCCGCTCCATCTGCGCTTGAGGCGTACGCAGTAGCCGCACCAGGTGGTGCTGTACATCGTCACGGCGGGACATGGGGCTCCTTAGGGATCGTGCTGTGGTGGGGGAGCGCTGCCTCCGGTGGTAGAACGTGCACCTTTCGCCATTCCCGGCCAGCATAAGTACGACCGCAGGGCCCCGCCTGTGGACAACCGTCCCGGTCGCCTCCCGGAACCTGGCAGCATGGCCGGGGTGACACCAGCAGACGCACACCACCCTCTTCCCCAGGTGCCGGAGACCGCCGACGCCGTGCTCGACGGGCTCGACCCCGAGCAGCGCGCCGGTCGCGACGGCGCTCGACGGGCCGTGTGCGTGCTGGCCGGCGCGGGTACGGGCAAGACCCGCGCCATCACCCACCGGATCGCCTTCGGGGTCCGCTCCGGGCTGCTCCAGCCCGCGAGTGTGCTCGCCGTCACCTTCACGCAACCGCGCGGCGGGCGAGTATGCGCGGCCGGCTCGCCAGCTGGGCGCCGCCGGCCGTCCAGGCGCACCTTCCACTCGCGCCCTGCGCCAGCTCCAGTACTTCTGGCCCAAGGCCGTCGGCGGCGAGCTGCCCCGGCTGTCGAGCGCAAGGTCCAGCTCGTCGCCGAGGCCGCGGCCCGCTGCCGGTCCGCCTCGACCGCAGCGAGCTGCGCGGACACCACCGCCGAGATCGAGTGGGCCAAGTCACCCAGACCGTCCCCGAGGAGTATCCGGCGCCGTCGTCCGCTGCGGCCGCGAGGCCCCCCGCGACACCGCCGAGATCGCCAAGGTCTACGGCGTCTACGAGCAGCTCAAGCGCTGAGCGCGGAGTGATCGACTTCGAGGACGTCCTGCTGCTGACCGTCGGCGTCCTCCAGGACCGGCACGACATCGCCGAGACCGTCCGCCGCCAGTACCGGCACTTCGTGGTCGACGAGTACCAGGACGTCAGCCCCCTCCAGCAGCGACTCCTGGAGCTCTGGCTGGGGGAGCGCGACAGCCTCTGCGTGGTCGGCGACGCCAGCCAGACGATCTACTCCTTCACCGGCGCGACCCCGGACCACCTGCTGGACTTCCGCACACCGCCACCCCAACGCCACCGTCGTCCGGCTCGTCCGCGACTACCGCTCCACCCCCCAGGTGGTGCGCCTGGCCAACGGGCTCCTCGCCCAGGCCCGCGGCCGCGCCGCCGACCACCGCCTGGAGCTGGTCTCCCAGCGGGAGAGCGGCCCCGGAGCCGGCCTACGCGGAGTTTCGCCGACGAGCCCGCCGAGGCCGAGGGCGTCGCACCGGCGCGTCCGCGACCTCATCGCCTCCGGCGTGCCCGCCGGCGAGATCGCGGTCCTCTACCGCATCAACGCCCAGTCCGAGGGCTACGAGCAGGCCCTCGCCGACGTGGGCGTGCCCTACCAGCTGCGCGGGGCCGAGCGGTTCTTCGAGCGCCCCGAGGTCCGCGAGGCCCAGGTGCTGCTGCGCGGCGCGGCCCGGGCGGCGGACGGCACCGACCCCGGCTGGCCGCCGCCGAGGATCTGGCCGACCAGGTCCGGGCCGTCCTTCTCCACCCGGGCTGGGACGCCCGAGCCGCCCGCCGGCTCGGGCGCGGTCCGCGACCGCTGGGAGTCCCTCGCCGCCCTGGTGCGGCTCGCCGAGGACTTCGCCCGGTCCCGCCCTGGCGCCACGCTCGCCGACCTCGTCACCGAGCTGCAGGAGCGGACCGAGGCGCAACACGCCCCCACCGTCGAGGGTGTGACGCTCGCCTCGTTGCACGCCGCCAAGGGCCCTGGAGTGGGACGCCGTCTTCCTGGTCGGCCCCTCACCGAGGGCATGCTGCCGATCACCTACGCGAAGACGGACGAGCAGATCGAGAGGAGCGCCGGCTGCTCTACGTCGGCGTCACCCGGGCCCGCCGCCACCTGACCCTGTCGTGGGCGCTCTCTCCGGGCGCCGGGCGGGCGCCCCTCCCGTCGCCCCAGCCGCTTCCTGTCCGGCCTGCGGCGGGCTCCACGGCCCCCCGCCCGGGCACGCCGGACGCCACGGGTCCGCTGGGCCACGTCTCGTACGGATCGGGGCTCGTCCGGCTCCGGACGGTCCGCTCCGGCGACGGCCCCGCCCCCCGGGCGCGGCGCAGAACCGGTGCGCTGGCCGCGTCTGCGGGCCGCACCCTGAACGACGCGGGGGAGATCAAGCATGCTGCGCTGCGAGGACTGCCCCAGCGAGCTGGGACGAAGGGCTGCACGAGCGGCTGCTGGACTGGCGCGCCGGGCAGGCCGAACGGCTCGGCCAGCCCGCGCCTTCTGCGGTTCACCGACAGACGCTGCTGGCGATCGCCGAGGCCGCGCCGGGAACCCGAGGCGGAGCTTTCCGTCATCTCCGTGTGAAGGCGCAAGCTCGGCACGTTCGGGGCCGACGTCCTGGCGCTGTGCGCCGGCGCGAGCCGGGGTCGTGCGAGGGCTCGGAAATCTCTCCGGAAAAATAGTTTGCGTGCGCGGAGGGCATACCCATAGCCTTCCGAGCAGGGGAACGACGGATCCTACGGATCCGCCGGCTCCGTGCTGTACTGAACCGAAGATTCGACGGACCGCGGTCCGTCCCGAGACGCCGAGAGGAGGCGAGACCAATGATCAGCTCATCCCCAGCAACAAAATGACCGATCGCCCGGTCCTTCGCCATGCGTCCGCTCGGCCTGCGCGCGGTCGACGCCGTATCCGGTTGTCGTCCTCGCCTCCGGTCTCGGTTCCGTCAACGGCAGCCGGTGCTGTCCTCCATCGCCCTCCCGGCCAACGCGCCGCCCTGGGGAATGAGCGACCGACACAAGGCGCCCACGGCAGACAGGCAATGGCGGCAGAGGCACAGTTCCACGCCTTCGCAGCAGAGACCAACGGCGCCGAATCCCGGACGAAGCAGTACGCAGCACCACACGATGTGGGGCCTCCGTGGGCTCGAACCTGGAAGAGATCCAGCCTGATCGGCAGGATCAGGTCGGCACCTTCCAGGGCCGCGGAACACCCACACCGGGATCCGCGGCCCTTTTGCTTGCAGCGGGGAAACCAGCCCGGCCACCAGCCGGAACAACAGACGAGGAACACCAACCGTGCAGATCAAGGCACACACCCCGTCAGTAGCCACCGACCTGATCCCCCCGCCCGTCCCCACGGAGGGACACCTTGACTGACCGCGCTCACCGACCTCGACGACGCGATCGAGAACTGGGCACCCCGGTCCCGTGCCGCAGCTACGACTCCGGAGGTCTTCTTCGCCGAGTCGCCGGCGGACGTGGAGTACGCCAAGTCGCTCTGCCAGACCTGCCCGCTGGCGCGAGGCCTGCCTCGCCGGCGCCATAGGACCGTCGCGAGCCGTGGGGCGTCTGGGGCGGCGAGCTCTTCGTCCAGGGCGTCGTCGTGGCCCGCAGCGCCCCCGTGGCCGCCCGCGCAAGAACCGGTCGCCGCATGAGGTCTCCCCGCACGATCGACCTCCCCCTCGCGCACGACCCCACGAAGCAGGAACCGACGATGCACCACACGTCCCCGAGCCCGCCGGCTCCGCCCTCCCCGCACGCACCACCTCCGGCGCGATCACCTCGCGTCAGAACAGGAACCTCGAAATGCCAACTCATCCCAGAAGTCCTGGCCCGTGGCCCATATGCACGAGGGCAGGGCCGTCCGCTCGCGGCGGCCCGGCGCGTGCAGCGCCGCGCCGAGCGGGCCTCGCTGCGCGCCCGACGGGCATTGGCCATGGCCGTGATGCAGCACTAGGCCATTCCGCCGAACGCGACTTGGTGAACCGGTGGGCCGGTCCCGAAAGGACCGGCCCCCCGGTGCGTTCGGGTGCGTTGAACCCTCACGAACCGTTCACGGGGTATATCGTCTGGGAGTGGACCAGAAGACGCCTGATTCAGCGCAGTTGGACCCTGAGGCCACCGGCACCACGCCTCACGTGTGCCCGTTGCGGAACCACCGCCGACGGCTTCCCGCCGACCTGGACCTGCTCCGTGGAGAACGGCCGGCCGCCCACTACTTCTGCGACGACTGCTCCAGCGCCAACCTCAGAGCGATCGAGGGCCGACTCGACTCCGCCTGGTGGTGAGGGAACGGGCCCGCGCCTCCGGCGGACCCGACCCGCCCGCTCAGGCGGGAGTCCCCCTGACCGCAGTCCACTCCACCGGGCCGGCGTCCGCGAAGCCCCGGGACCCCACGCCTCCATCTCGTCGCGCAGCCGCACCGTCCGCGCCCAGCTGACAGAGCACCCCTATGGTGCTCGTGGTCACCCGGTGGATGAGCAAGTACGCCGGGGGCAGGTTGAGGCTGACGGGCCAGCTGGTACGCGGGAGAGCGGGGATCGGCGATCCGCGTGGCCTGGGACCGCATCCAGTCGCGGGTGAAGGTGAACTCGTCCACCTGGGCAGGCTCGATGATCGGCAGCAGATAGTCGAGCACGGCTTCCGGGTCGAGCTCGATCTCCGGCTTGAACGAACCCCTCGTCACGGAGCAGCTCGTGGACCGCCTCGGCCTCGCCGTCCAGCGTCAGCCGCAGCGCCGTCCGATCCTCGGCCGGCAGTCCCTGCGGCAGCCGGTCCACACGTGCCGAAGTCCAGGACGCCGAGGCGCCATTTCTCACCGAGTGGCCCGTCGGGGTGGTCGCCGGTGACCAGACGGAAGTTGCCCGGGTGCGGGTGCGGCGTGCAGCAGTCCCGTCGCGGGCGGTGCCCGAAGAAGAGAAAGCGGGCCAGCAACTGACACTGCCCGGTCCCGCTGGACTCCTGGGTGCACGTCCGTTATCACCTCGGACAACGGCACCCCCTCCAGCCACTCCGTCACCAGCACTTGATCGCTGTGGTGCAACCACGGCCGACACCGTGACGTCGGCGTCCCCCGCGAACTCCTCGGCGTGGGCGATCTGGGGCCCGCTCGCCTCCAGCC
>NZ_BAAAXZ010000131.1:0-27903 GCF_039535865.1 Streptomyces thioluteus | reverse complement strand
CGGGGGGCCAGGTACGCGGGCGGCTGCAGGGCGGCGGGAGGTGCTCGGCTACCTGGAGGTAGGAGCGGCATCGACCGCGCTCCACGACCGACACCTACGCGCGATCACGCTGGGCCTCGACAACCGCCGCTGGGGCGGGCTCGTCCAAACCTTCTACCTGCGCGCACGGCAATGCGGCTCGGCCTGCCGCGTCACTCGAGATCGTCGTGTCGTCTTCCAGCGCACGGCCCGCACTCGCCTTCGAGCGACACACGCCATTCCGAGGAGCTGGGGCGAGAACGCCCTTTTTCTGGTCTTTTCTTATCATCTTGTTTCTTAATAATATACGCATCCGGGTGCAGCCGACGATGTGGCAGACACCTAGCGATTCGCCCTCCAAGGTGCGGGCCACTCCGGATGATGGAGGTCCGGGACGTCTCGATGGACATCGCCTACGGCGAGTCAGTTCACGCAGAGTCCATGCCCGAGGCGTACGCGCGGCTCTATCCTCGACGTGCTGCTCGGACGCCACCTCTTCCTGCGCCTGAACACTGAAGGAGGTCGAGCTCTCCTGGGCAGATCCTCGACCCGATCGAGGAGTACTGGGACAATGCACGGCAAGCCCGCGCACAGTACCCGGCGGCACCTGGGGCACGGTCGAGGCGGACGAGATGCTCGCACGAGACGGACGGAATGCTGGCGTCGGCCATGAAGAGCGACCTGACGGACACACACGCGCAGCATAGATCAACAACGCCCTGTTCCAGCGGCCGCGCGCGCCATCGTGCCCACCCGGCACGGCTTATGGTGCTCACGCTGAAGTCATCGTCACCGACGAGCGAGTGAGCACGCCTCGACGCGCCGCGACTCAAGGACGGCCAACGAGGCCTCCCGCGAGCACCCGTCGCGCAATGCTCGTCTGTCATCAAGTCGTGGTCAGCCGCTCGCCGCGCAACGCGCGACAGGCCGGCTCGACGAACCGATGGTCCGGGTGGCACTCCGCGACACCGGCGAGACGGTGGTGCTGCGGCTGTGACGGCGAGGTCATAGACCACGCACACCAGTCGGTGTTTCGGCGGTTACTGCCACCTGCTGCTGCCGGACGCCCCCGTGGTGCCTGGTGGCCGGTGCTCCCGCTCCACACCCCAGAGCCCAAGGACTCGTCTGGGCGCGGAGTCCATCTCGCCAGCGCCGCGTCAGCCGACACCTACGCAGGCCGAGGAGCGGTCTCCGAGCTCACGGCCGCGCGCCGCGAACCTACGCGCCCGGCGACACGGACTGGCCTGACCCGGATCACCCCGTGTGCGCTCGATGCTCGCGGCCGCCCTGACGACCAGCAGGCGGACCACGCGGGTCACCGGACGCCGAGGTCGAGGGCGAGGACTGCAATCGGCGGCGAGCTGCTGGCGAGTGGCATCGCCGACCGCCTCGGAGGTGCCGGCCCGCCGCACGTCTCCCGAGGGCCGGCCTCACGGCGCGTCCGCCTGGAGAGCCAAGGAACGCGTCATCACCCTGGAGCGCATCCTGACGTGCGCTGCTGGCCCGGCTGTCCATGAAGGGCACCGGACCGGAACGGGGTGGCGCTACAAGGCCGCGACACGCCGAGCTCCCTCGCCGAGGAGCTCCGCCGCCTCGACCCTGAAGGGGAGGCACGGTCTACTGCGTCCACGCTGAGTAGGCGGCGTGGAGCGGCTCGCGGCGGCCGCACCGTGCCCGACGCGGGACCCGGCAGGCGGAGGCACCCGCCACCGCGGCCGAGGCGAGCCCGCCCCGGCTCTCTTCGAAGAAGGCCACTCCAAGAAGCGCGAACGTGAGCACGCCCGCAGATCGTCGTCCACCGGACAACGGAGCTGATGGCCCAGGCGCGCCGCGGACCCGGCTCATCACAAGGTCGTGGACGCCGCAGGCGGCCCGCGGCTCGGCCTCCGTCGTCCTCACGAGGCGGGCGGCAACGGCAACGGCTGCTGCGCGGCCTCGCCGCCTCGCCCGCCCGGACGCGGTCGACTGGTCGCGGCTGACCTGTGGTGGCGACGAGGTTCCTCCCCGACGGCGACTCCGAGCGCAACGTCACGCAGGCCCGCGAGGCCCTGCTGGACGCGGTCGGGCTCGACCCGGCGCGGGTGCACGCCATGCCCCCGCGGACGGCACGTACGAGACGCCGACGAGGCGGCCGAGGCGTACGCGGCCCAACTGGCCGCGGCCGCGCAGCCGGAGGACCACGCCGCCGTCCCGTCCTTCGACGTCCTGCTCCTGGGGCGTGGCCCCGACACGCACGTCGCCTCGCTCTTCCCGAGCCTGCCGGGCGTCCGCGAGACGGAGCGCACGGTCATCGGCGTCACACGGCGCACCCAAGCGCCGCCGACCCGGATCTCGCTGACCCTGCCGGCGATCGCGCGGCCCGGGAGGTCTGGCTGCTGGCGGCGGGCGAGGACAAGGCGGGGGCGGTCGCCCTCGCGCTGGGCGGCGCGTGGCGAGATCCAGGCACCGGCGGCGGGGGCGTACGGGCGTACGCGCACGCTGTGGCTCCTGGACAGCGGCGGCCGCCCAGCTCCGCGGGACCTGTACCCGCCGGCGTCGCCGTAGCCCTCAAACGCCGGACGGGCTGATTATTCAGCCCGTCCGGCGTTTGAGGACGAACGCGGCGCAGCCGCGTTGCGGGGTCCGGGGCCTTGCCAGGGAAACGAGAAAGGGACGGGACTGGGGCCCTTCCGCGTCAGCGCCCCCGAACGGCCCGATAGCGGGCGACCAACGCCGAGGTGGAGGGATCCAGCCCCTCCACGGAGACCTCCTCCGTCAACGCCGGCTCCACCCGCTTCGCCAGCACCTCCCAGCTCGACCCCCACTAGGTCGAAACGAGTCGATGTTCCACACCGCCCCCTGCACGAACACCTTGTGCTCGTAGAGCGCGATCAACTGCCCCCAGCACCGACGGCGTCAGCGCCATCCGCCAGGATCGTCGTCGTCGGACGGTTCCCCCGAACGTCTTGTGCGGGACCAGCTCCTCCGCGACGCCCTCCGCCGCCACCTCCTCCGAGCGTCATTGCCGAAGGCAGCGCTGCCCCTGCGCGAACAGAGTTCGCCATCAACAGGTCGTGCTGGGCGACGAGCCCCCGGCTCCAGATCGTCCACCGGCCGGGCGAAACGATCAGAATCCGCGGGGATACAGCTTCGTCCCATGGTGGATCAAACTGGTAGTACGCGTGCTGCCCGTTGGTACCCGGCGTGCCCCACACCACCGGCCCCGTCTGCCAGTTGACCGGCTTCCCGTCCCGGTCGAACCGACTTGCCGTTGGACTCCATGTCCAGCTGCTGCAGATAGGCCGTGAACTTCGACATGGTAGTGGCTGTAGGGCAGCACCGCGTGCGACTGACGCGTCGTGGAAGTTGCCGTACCAGATGCCGAGCAGACCCCATCAGCAGCGGCACGTTCTCCTCGGGCGCGCGCCGGTCCGGAAGTGCTCGTCGACGAGGTGGAACCCGTCGAGCATCTCCTGGAAGCGGTCCGGCCGATGGCGATCATCAGGAGAGCCCGATGGCCGAGTCGTACGAGTAGCGCCCGCCGACCCAGTCCCAGAACTCGAACATGTTGGCCGTGTCGATGCCGAGAAGTCCGGCGTACTCTTCTCCGCGTTCGTGGACAGTGCCACGAAGTGTCTTGGCGACGGCCTCGTCCCCGCGCCGAGCCGGCCAGCAGCCAGCCGCGCGCGGACGTCGTCGTTGGTGTGATGGTCTCGATGGTGGTGAAGGTCTGGACGCGACGCATGAACAGCGTCTCGGCCGGGTCCCAGGTCCGCACGGCCTCGTGCAGGTCCGCGCCGTCCACGTTGGGAGACGAAACGGACCGTCAGCCCACGGTCGGTGTAGGCGCGCAGCGCCTCGTAGGCCATCGCCGGACCGAGGTCCGATCCGCCGATACCGATGTTGACGACGTTGCGGATGCGCTTGCCCGTGTGGCCCTTCGGCAGTCGCCAGACCGCATCCCGGTCCGCGAAGGCCCGCATCTTCGCCAGCACGGCGTGCACGGCGGGACGACGTTCTCCCCGTCCACCTCGACGACGGCCGAGCCGGGAGCGCGCAGGGCGGTGTGCAGCACGGCCCGGCCCTCGGTGGTGTGTGATCTCTTCTCGCGCCGCGGAACATCGCGTCCCGCAGCTCCGCCACGCCGGTCGCCGCCGCGAGACTACGCGACAGCAGTCGCAAGGTCTCGTCGGTGACGAGGTGCTTGGAGTAGTCGATGTACAGTCGCCGACGGTGAGCGCGTACTTCTCGGCCCGCCGGGGGTCCTCCGCGAACAGCCGGCGCAGCCGCACTCCCCCAGCTCGTCCCGGTGCTTGGTCAGTGCGTTCCACATCGGGCATGCGGTCGAGCCCGTGCGGCCCTCAGCGTTCATTTCGGACACAGTCCATTTCTACTCGTAGCTCTCTCGCCTCTCCCAACCTAATGGAGCCGCCGCCGATTCCAGGTCACGGCCCCGGAAACACCACCGGCCCGGCCGGAAGGAACGGTCCTCCGGCCGGGCCGGTCAGTGCTGGCGGTTCGTCAGAATCTCCCACGGAGCTGGCCAGCGCCTCGGCGAGGATGGCCTCGCCGTCCGCGTCGCTGCGCCGCTCCCGACGTACGCGAGGTGGCGTCTTGTAGGGCTCGGTGCGCGGCGGGTCCGGCAGGGTTGTCCCGGTCCTGGCCGGCGGGAAGCCGCAGCGCGGGCAGTCCCAGGTGTCCGGCACCTGTGCGTCACTGGCGAAGCTCGGCTGCGTCTCGTGCCCGTTCGAGCACCAGAAGGAGATGCGCAGGCGCGGGCGACTCGCCCCGCTCCGCCTCCCCCATCGGCCCCGCCCCGACCCGGCTTCCCCGGATCGCGTTGCCACTTGCCACGGTCGTAACTCCCTGCGTGATGGTGCGGCGGAGCGTGACAGTCCGCTCCGCTGCGAGCGCCCCAGTCTACGTAAGGCCCAACGCGCGTCCAGCGGCAGGAGTTACCGCCCGGCCACGAGGCCGCGAGCTCCATCATAGGCCGCGGGTACGACAGAGCGTCAGCTCTTGAACTTCATCAGCAGGCCGAGCACCACCGATGCAGCGAACCACAGCAGGCCCACCACGATGGTGATCCGGTCAGAGGTTGCGCTCGGCGACCGAGGAGCCGCCGACAGAGGACTGCATGCCGCCGCCGAACATGTCGGACAGGCCGCCGCCCTTCCCCTTGTGCATGAGCACCAGCATCATCATCAGCAGGCTGAAGACGATGAGGGCGATCGAGAACCCCATGACCACGGCTGGACCAACTCTCTCGGACTGTTGACGAACGGATGCGGGGCCGGGCCCGGTGAAACCACCGGTCCCGACCCCGACAGGGTACGACGGGCGACGCCCGTCGGCACAGCGCTACCGCGTTCGAGACCTACTGGTCGCGGAAGCGACGATCTTGACGAACTCGTCCGCGTCCAGGGCGGCACCGCCGACAGAGCGCCGTCGACATCCGGCTGCGCCATGATCGCGGCGACGTTGCCGGACTTGACCGAGCCGCCGTACTGGATGCGGACCTTGTCGGCCAGCTCCTGGCTGTAGAGCTCGGCCAGGCGGCCGCGGATCGCCCCGCCAGACCTCCTGCGCGTCTCGGGGGTGGCGACCTCGCCGGTGCGATGGCCAGACGGGCTCGTAGGCGATGACGATGGTCTCGGCCTGGTCGGCCGGGACGTCCTTCAGGGCGCCGTCGAGCTGGGCCAGGGGTGTACGCGACCTGGTTGCCGGCCTTGCGGACGTCCAGGCCCTCGCCGACGCAGAGGATCGGGGGTCACGCCGTGCTTGAAGGCGGCCTTCACCTTGGCGTTGCAGAGCTCGTCCGACTCGCCGTGGTACTGGCGGCGCTCGGAGTGGCCGACCGCCACGTAGGAGCAGCGGAACTTGGCGAGCATCGCGCCGGAGATCTCACCGGTGTACGCGCCGGAGTCGTGCGCCGAGATGTCCTGGGCACCGAACTTGATCTTCAGCTTGTCGCCGTCGACCAGCGTCTGCACCGAGCGCAGGTCGGTGAACGGCGGCAGCACGGCGACCTCGACGGACTCGAAGTCCTTCTCCGTGAGGGAAAAGGCGAGCTTCTGGACGTGGGTGATGGCCTCGAGGTGGTTGAGGTTCATCTTCCAGTTGCCCGCCATCAGCGGGGTACGTGCACTCACGGTGTTTCAGTCCTCCAGTGCGGCGAGGCCGGGGAGCGTCTTGCCCTCGAGGTATTCGAGGCTGGCGCCGCCACCGGTCGAGATGTGGCCGAAAGCGTTTTCGTCGAAGCCCAGGATGCGCACGGCGGCGGCCGAGTCGCCACCACCGACGACGGTGAAGCCGTCCGAGTCGAGGAGGCCCTGGGCGACGGCCTTGGTGCCGTTCGCATAGTCGGGGTGCTCGAAGACGCCCATCGGGCCGTTCCAGAAGACCGTTCCGGCGTCGGCGAGCTTCGAGGCGTACAGCTCACGGGTCTTGGGGCCGATGTCCAGCCCCTCCTTGTCCGCCGGGATGGCGTCCGAGGAGACGAGCTCCGGGTTGGCCGGGGCCTTGGTCTTCAGGTCCGGGAAGTCGGCGGAGACCAGGACGTCGACGGGGAGGACGAACTCCACACCGCGCTTCTCGGCCTCGGCCAGGTACTCCAGGCACCGGGCCTTCTGGTCCTCCTGGAGCAGCGAGATGCCGACCTCGTGGCCCTTGGCGGCCAGGAAGGTGTACGACATGCCGCCGCCGATGAGGATGCGGTCGGCCTTCTTCAGCAGGTTGTCGATGACGCCCAGCTTGTCGGAGACCTTGGCGCCGCCCAGCACGACCACGTACGGGCGCCGGACCTCGTCGGTGAGCTTCTTCAGGACGCCGACCTCGGTGGCGATCAGGTCGCCGGCGGCGTGCGGGAGCCGCTTCGGGAGGTCGAAGACCGAGGCGTGCTTGCGGTGCACGGCACCGAAGCCGTCGCCGACGTAGAGGTCGGCCAGCGACGCGAGGGCGTCGGCGAAGGCGCCGCGCTCCGCGTCGTCCTTGCTCGTCTCGCCCGCGTTGAAACGGAGGTTCTCCAGCAGCGTGACCTCGCCGTTCGCCAGGGCGGCGACGGTGGCCTTCGCGCTGTCGCCGACCGTGTCGGTGGCGAACGAGACGTTCTCGCCCAGGATCTCGCCGAGCCGCTTCGCGGCCGGTGCCAGGGAGAACTGCGGGTCCGGGGCGCCCTTGGGACGGCCCAGGTGGGAGGCGACGATCACCTTGGCGCCCGCGGCGGCGAGCTTGGCGATCGTCGGCGCGACGGCGCGGATGCGGCCGTCGTCGGTGATGGTCGTACCGTCCAGGGGCACGTTGAGGTCGGCGCGGACGAAGATCCGCCTGCCCTCGACGCCGCCCTCGATGAGTTCGTCGATCGTCTTCATACGGTGACTCCGGTGACTTCCGTGAGTATCAGCCATACGACGGGGCTCGTACGGCGCGCCGATGCGCCGTACGAGCCCCGTCCCTTACATCGCTCGGATCAGAGCTGGCCGCCGACGAAGACGGTCAGATCCACCAGGCGGTTGGAGTAGCCCCACTCATTGTCGTACCAGCCGACGACCTTGACCTGGGTGCCCTGGACCATCGTCAGCTTCGAGTCGAAGGTGCAGGAGGCCGGCCAGTTGACGATGTCGGAGGAGACGATCGGGTCCTCGGTGTACTCGAGGACGCCCTTGAGCTGACCCTCCGCGGCCTTCTGGAAGGCGGCGTTGATCTCTTCCTTGGTGGTCTCGCGGTCGAGCTCCAGGACGAGGTCGGTGACCGAGCCGGTCGGGACCGGGACGCGCATGGCGATGCCGTCCAGCTTGCCCTTGAGCTGCGGGAGGACCAGGGCGGTGGCCTTGGCGGCACCGGTCGAGGTCGGGATGATGTTCTCCGCGGCGGCGCGGGCGCGGCGCAGGTCGGAGTGCGGGAAGTCCAGGATGCGCTGGTCGTTGGTGTACGCGTGGACCGTCGTCATCATGCCCTTGACGATGCCGAAGTTCTCGTCGAGAACCTTGGCCATCGGCGCCACGCAGTTGGTGGTGCAGGAGGCGTTGGAGATGACGTGGTGGTTGGGCCGCGTCGTACTTGTCCTGGTTGACGCCCATCACGATGGTGATGTCCTCGCCCTTGGCCGGGGCCGAGATGAGGACCTTCTTCGCGCCGGCGGCGAGGTGCTTGGCCGCGTCCTCGCGCTTGGTGAAGATGCCGGTGGACTCGATGACGATGTCGGCGCCCAGCTCGCCCCAGGGCAGGTTGGCGGGGTCGCGCTCGGCCATCGTCTTGAACGTCATGTCACCGACGGTGATCGTGTCGTCGGTGTGGCTGACGTCCTGCTTCAGGCGACCGAGGATGCTGTCGTACTTCAGCAGGTGCACCAGGGTGGCATTGTCGGTCAGGTCGTTGACGCCGACGATCTGGATGTCCGCACCCTGCTCCAGCAGCGCGCGGAAGTAGTTGCGACCGATACGGCCAAAGCCGTTGATGCCTACGCGGATCGTCACGAACCGATCTCCTCGTTGGTGTGCCGGTCTGTCCGCCGGCGGCTGTATGGGATGTCCCCGACCACCACCGACCCTACCTCCAACCGGCGATGTGCGTGACATCGGAGGCCCCCCTGGTCAAGAGGGGGGCGCTGTGGTGTCAGACACGCAAAATGTGCAGGGCTGCGCTCAGAAGAGCCGCCCGTTCCCGCACTCCGCGCACGTGTTCAAGACCGAAGCCGACCAGCACGGTGTCCCCGGTGGCGACGACGGCCGACGAGCGGTAGAGGGCCTTGGAGGCCGCCCAGTCACCGGTGTTGCCGGGGCTGCCGGCCGGCGGGCCGGGGACCGTCCAGGGGCCGAGCGAGCCGGCCTCGAAGCCCTCGGTGTCCTTGACGGCGCCGCCCGCGGTGACGGTCGCGTCGTCGACGAAGACCCCGGGGCCGCCGGTGCCGCCGTCGGTGACGTAGGAGACCGAGACCTCGACCTTCTTCCCGGCGTGGGCGCTCAGATCGAAGGAGGCACGGTGCCAGCCCTGTGAGGATCCGGTGAAGCGGTTCCAGGTGCCGGTGGTGCCGTGCGCGACGCAGGAGCCGTCACGCAGGGTGAGGTAGTGCCTGAGGAAGGGGTGCAGGGAGAGGTACGAGCCCTCGCCGCAGTCCGCGGGCACCTCGGCGCTGGTGCCGCCGTTCGCGTCCGGCAGCGTGGTCCAGTCGTCGCCGCCGGCCGTGCGGATCTCGACGACGGCGTTGTCGTAGCCCTTCTCGGTCTCGTGGCTGATCTGGAAACCGAGCGCGGGCTTGTCCGCGGCTCGGACGCCGGTGAGGTCGACGGTGCGCGTGAGGCGCATCCAGGCCCGGTCCTTGTGCTTGGCGGCGGCCATGCCGTCCCCGGCGTACGGCTCGAAGGCCGTGCGCAGGCCCGGGTATCCGCCGGCGCCGGTGCTGCGGAACTGCGGGAAGCGGTCCGCAGGGAGCACGTCGGAGGTGGTGACGAACGAGCCGGCGGCGTCCAGCGGGCTGCCGGGGGCGTCGGCCAGGTCGGTACGGACGCCGGCGAGTGGGCCGGTGCCGGTGAACTGCCGCGGGTGCGCGAGCGCGGTGCGGCCGTAGGCGCCCAGGTAGTACTGCGCGAAGTCGTCGGTGTCGGCCGGGCCGACCCGCGCCGCCCCGCCCGCCTCCGGGCCCAGGGCGACGAGCTTGCCGCCCTCGTTGAGGTAGTCGCGGACGGCCAACAGGGTGGCTCCGCCGGGCCGGTTGGCGCCCGAGTACCAGACGGCGGACCTGAAGTGCCGCAGCACGCCGAGCGGGTGGGGCGCGCCCTGCCGGGCGACGTCCCAGACGACGGCCCGGTGGCCGGCGCGGTCGAGCGCCTCGGTGTACGCGGCGAGCCGGCGGGCCGGGTCCGTGCCGCCCTCGTCGGCGATGACCAGGGTGTCGGCGACGGGCCGGTGCCAGACGGTGTAGGTGAAGGGCTCGCTGCGGACGGTGCCGCCGCCGGGGTTCCGGCCGGTGAACCACACCTGCACCCTGGCGCCTTCGGGAGCGCCGCGGACCGTGCCGCGGTACTGGTCGAAGCGGATGTTGTCGTGTCCGCCGTAGCGCTTGCCGCCGCGCCAGGGCGCGAGCGGAGCGGTGTGCGTCCTCCCGCCGTCGACGCGGTAGTTGAGGCGCTTGTCGGCCAGGCTCTTGCGGGCGGTGACGGCGACGGGCTGGTCACTGCCGCGGGCGAAGGAGTCGGCGAAGGCGTCCGGGGTGAAGTCCGGGGCCGTGCGGCCGACGGACGGGGCGGGCCGGTCGGCGCGGACCGCGGTCTCGGCGACGGAGAGGGCGAAGGGGATGTTCTTGGTGAACTCCGCCTGGATCAGCTTCTCGTCGTCCGGGAAGCTGAAGCTGGAGGGGCAGTCGGCGGGGTTCCAGCGGCCCGAGGTGTCGGTGCGCGAGGCCGTCTGGCACGTCGACATCTCCGGGGTGAACATCATCGTCCCGTTGGCGTTGGCCGCGTGGCCGTCGGCCTCGCCGTTGGTGGTGTACAGCTCGGAGGAGAGCTGCGGCCGGTAGCCGGGGATCGCCGACTTCTCCGGGGGTCCCGGCCAGCGCCTTGTAGAGGACGTCGTCCGGGGTGGGCGTGGCGACCTGCCAGCCGACCCCGTAGAGCAACAGCTCCGCGGCCGAGTGGTAGTTGATGGCGTAGCGGAAGCGCATCCGCTTCTCGAACGCGTCGAGCACCCTGGTCTCCGGCTCGGACGCGGGGCCCTTGCCCCGGTAGGTCTCGGAGGCCGGGTCGGCGGACGAACCCTCGTTGTCGTAGCCCCACTTGTAGGGGAAGTTGCGGTTGAGGTCGACGCCGTCGCCGGGGGCGATCTTCCCGTCACCGTTGTTGTCGCGCAGGTTCTTGCGCCACAGCCGGGTGTCCGGGCCCTTGAAGGTGTAGTCGTAGCCGTCGGGGTTGGCGGAGAGCACGAACCACAGCTCGGTGCTGTCGACGATCCGGGTGATCCGGCGGTCCTTGCCGTAGCCGTTCAGGTAGTGATGCATCAGCCGGCGGGTCATCTCCGGCGTGATCCACTCGCGGGCGTGCTGGTTGGACATGTAGAGCACGGCGGGCCTGGACCCGTCGCGGGTGCGGCTCGCGTCCTTGCTGATCTTGATGGCCAGCATGTCCTGGCCGCGCAGGCTCTTGCCGATGTTGACGACCTTGGTGAGCCCGGGGTGCGCGATGCCGGTGTTGACGATCTCCCGCTGCAGGCCGTTCTCCCCGCTGTAGCGGCGGAAGACACCGTCGCCGCCCTTCGTGAAACGCTCGCGGGCGCGCTGCGAGAGGTGCCGCTCGGTGAGCTCGACGCCCTGGCCGCGCAGCTCGTCGGCCTGCCGGCCGGTGAGGTAGAGCTCGACCGGTGCCGCCCTGCCCGCGGCGGGCGGGCGGCCCAGTTCGTGCCCGTCGACGCCCGCCTTGAGCAGGAGCGGCATCTGGGCCGAGGTGACCTTGGCGTCCCAGACCCTGACCGCGTCGGAGGCGGCCGGGCCCGTCGGCGCGTCCGGCCGCGCATGTGCGAAGGGTGCGGCGGTCACTCCGCCGATCAGCAGCGAAGCCGCCACGAGGATCGATCGCGTCCTGCGTCTCATGAACCCCCCATGCCGTTGTCCGTCCCGTGCGATGACGGACGCAAGGCTTGCGAGGGCCCATGACCATGTCAATAGGGCCCGCGTCCAACCGGACGGACACCGGCGGCGGTTCACCCTGTCGGCCCACCCCGCCGGCGTCCCGTACGGGTGACGTCAGCCGGCCATGTCCTTGACCATGCCGACGACGACGTCCTCGGGAAGGTCGGCCAGATCCGAGAGGTTGGACTCGGTGCCGGGGATGCCCAGGTCCTGGGCGCGCTTGTCGGCCATGGCCAGCAGCCGGCGGATCCGGCCGGCGACCGCGTCCTTGGTCAGCGGCGGGTCGGCCAGGGCGCCCAGCTCCTCCAGCGAGGCCTGCTTGTGCTCCATGCGCAGCCGGCCGGCGGCGGCGAGGTGCTCGGGCACCTCCTCGCCGAGGATCTCCAGGGCCCGCTGCACCCGGGCCCCGGCCGCGACGGCGGCGCGGGCCGAGCGGCGCAGATTGGCGTCGTCGAAATTGGCCAGCCGGTTGGCGGTCGCGCGCACCTCGCGGCGCATGCGGCGCTCCTCCCACGCCAGCACCGACTCATGGGCGCCGAGGCGGGTCAGCAGGGCGCCGATCGCGTCGCCGTCGCGGACGACGACGCGGTCCACCCCGCGCACCTCGCGGGCCTTGGCCGCGATCTGCAGCCGGCGGGCCGCGCCGACCAGGGCGAGCGCCGCCTCGGGGCCCGGGCACGTGACCTCCAGCGAGGAGGAGCGGCCGGGCTCGGTCAGCGAGCCGTGCGCGAGGAAGGCACCCCGCCAGGCGGCCTCCGCGTCGCAGGTGGCGCCGGAGACGACCTGCGGGGGGAGGCCGCGGATCGGCCGGCCGCGGCCGTCGACCAGGCCGGTCTGGCGGGCCAGCTGATCACCGCCCGCCACCACCCGCACCACGTACCGGCTGCCGCGGCGCAGCCCGCCGGGGGCCATCACCACCAGGTCGGACGCGTGTCCGAAAATCTCCAGAATGTCCTTGCGCAGCCGCCGGGCGGCGATCCCGGTGTCCAGCTCCGCCTCGATCACGATGCGGCCGCTGACGAGGTGCAGCCCGCCGGCGAACCGCAGGATCGCCGAGACCTCCGCCTTCCTGCAGCAGGTCCGGGTGACGGGGAGCCGGGAGATCTCGTCCTTCACCGCTGCCGTCATCGCCATGGGCCGATCCTTCCATGCATCCGAAAAATACGGTCGTACGCGGCGGCCAACAGTTCCGGATCGTGCGTAGCGGAACTCCCCTGCGCGGCGACCGGCGCCAGCTCGACCGTCCCGCCGAGCCGCTTGGCGGCGTCGCACAGGCTCTCGCGGTCGGGCACGGCGGCCTCGTCGGCCAGCACCACGTCCAGGGCGAGTTTAGGGGCGTGTCGGGCCAAAACCTCCAAATGACGCTGCGGGGAGAAGCCTTCGGTTTCACCGGGCTGGGGGGCGAGGTTCAGCGAGAGGACCCGGCGGGCCTTGGTCTGCTGGAGCGCGTCGAGCAGCTCGGGGACCAGCAGGTGCGGGATGACCGAGGAGAACCAGGAGCCGGGGCCGAGCACCACCCAGTCCGCGTCGAGGACCGCCTCGACGGCCTCGGGGACGGCGGGCGGGTCCTCCGGGACCACGTGCACGGACTGCACCTCGCCGGGGGTGAGGGCGACGGTGGCCTGGCCGCGGACCGTGGTGACGGCGTCCGGGTCGGCGGGGTCGTGCCCGCGCACCAGCGCCTGGAGCTCCAGCGGGACGGCGGACATGGGCAGCACCCGGCCGTGCGCGCCGAGCAGCTTGCCGACCAGGTCGAGGGCCTGGACGTGGTCGCCCAGCTGCTCCCAGAGGGCGACGATCAGCAGGTTGCCCACGGCGTGGCCGTGCATGTCGCCGTGGCTCTCGAAGCGGTGCTGGATGACGCGCGCCCAGGTCTGCCCCCAGTCGTCGTCCCCGCACAGGGCGGCGAGCGCCTTGCGCAGGTCGCCCGGGGGCAGGACGCCGAGCTCGTCGCGGAGGCGGCCGCTGGAGCCGCCGTCGTCGGCGACGGTGACGACCGCCGTGAGGTCGCCGGTGATGCGGCGCAGCGCGGCGAGCGAGGCCGACAGGCCGCGGCCGCCGCCGAGAGCGACGACCTTGGGCTGGGTGCGGCGCCGGTCGCCCCGCGCCGCACCGCGGGCCCCGGGGACGAGCCGGCGCACGCGGCGCATCCGGAAACTGCGGCCGGTCACTCGCGCCCCATGTCCCGGTGGACGACGACGGTCTCGACACCCTCCGAGACGAGGCGGTGGGCGAGCTTCTCGGACATGGCGACCGAGCGGTGCTTGCCGCCGGTGCAGCCGACGGCGATGGTCACGTAGCGCTTGCCCTCGCGGCGGTAGCCGGCGGCGATGAGCTGGAGCAGCTCGGTGTAGCGGTCGAGGAACTCCTTGGCGCCGGGTTGGTTGAAGACGTAGCCCGCGACCTCCTCGTTGAGGCCGGTGAAGGGGCGCAGCTCCGGGACCCAGTGCGGGTTGGGCAGGAAGCGGCAGTCGACGACGAGGTCGGCGTCGACGGGGAGGCCGTACTTGTAGCCGAAGGACATGACGGTGGCGCGGAGCTCCGGCTCCTCCTCGCCGGCGAACTGAGCGTCCATCTTGGCGCGCAGCTCGTGGACGTTGAGGCTGGAGGTGTCGATGACGAGGTCGGCGTCGCCGCGCAGCTCGCGCAGCAGATCGCGCTCGGCGGCGATGCCGTCGACGATGCGCCCGGAGCCCTGGAGGGGGTGCGGGCGGCGCACGGACTCGAAGCGGCGCACCAGCGCGTCGTCGGACGCCTCCAGGAAGATCACGCGGCGCTTGACCTTCTTGGCGGCCAGGTCGGCGAGGGACTCGCGGAGGTTGTCGAAGAAGCGCCGGCCGCGGACGTCGACGACGACCGCGATGCGGGCCACGTTGCCCTGGGAGCGGGCGCCGAGGTCGACCATGGTGGGGATGAGGGCGGGAGGCAGGTTGTCGACGACGAACCAGCCGAGGTCCTCGAGGCACTTGGCGGCGGTGCTGCGGCCCGCCCCCGACATACCGGAGATGATCACCAGCTCGGGGATGCCCGCGGCCTCGCCCGTCGTGTCCGCCGTGGTGGCCGTACTCACCTGTGCTCCGTCCCGCTCGCTGTCGTTCATGTGATGTCCCCCGTTCTGCCGGCGGGGCCGTGGTCGCGGCCCCGGGTGTCCGGCCTTCCTTCGGATCTGCCTCTGATCTTCGCAGGGAAGACGGACGGCACCGTGCCCGCGCGCGCCGGGGACGGCGCCCCGGTCCCCGCGCCGGTGCACGCGACCGTCTCCATCATCCCTCCGTCCCGTCCAGGATCTCGCCCGTCGCGGTGTTGACCGCGGGTGCGGGCGGGGCGCTCGCGGCCAGGGCCGCGGCGACGGACTCGGCGGTCCGCCGGCCGACGCCGGGGACCTCGCAGAGCTGCTCGACGGTGGCCGCCCGCAGCTTCTTCACCGAGCCGAAGTGCTTGAGCAACGCCTGCTTGCGGGTCTCGCCGAGGCCGGCGACCGCGTCGAGCGGCGACGCCTTCATCGTCCTCGTCCGTTTGCTGCGCTGGTAGGCGATGGCGAAGCGGTGCGCCTCGTCGCGGACGCGCTGGAGCAGGTAGAGCCCCTCGCTGGTGCGCGGCAGGACGACCGGGTCGTCCTCGTCGGGCAGCCAGACCTCCTCCAGGCGCTTGGCCAGGCCGCAGACCGCCACGTCGGCGATGCCGAGCTCGTCGAGGGCGCGGCGGGCGGCGGCCACCTGGGGCTGTCCGCCGTCCACGACGACGAGCTGCGGCGGGTAGGCGAAGCGCTTGGGGCGGCCGTTGTCGTCGCGGCCGGTCTCGTCCGGGACGGCCTCCTCGTCGAGCTCCCACTCCCCCGTCTTCTGCTTCTCCACCAGGTAGCGGCGGAAGCGGCGGGAGACCACCTCGTGCATGGAGCGGACGTCGTCCTGGCCCTCGAAGCTCTTGATCTGGAAGCGGCGGTACTCGCTCTTGCGGGCCAGGCCGTCCTCGAAGACGACCATGGAGGCCACCACGTCCTGCCCCTGGAGGTGGGAGATGTCGAAGCACTCGATGCGCAGCGGCGCCGAGTCCAGGCCGAGGGCCTCGGCGATCTCCTCCAGGGCGCGGGAGCGGGTGGTGAGGTCGGAGGCGCGCTTGGTCTTGTGCAGCGCGAGCGCCTGCTGGGCGTTGCGCTGGACCGTGGTCATCAGGTCCTTCTTGTCGCCGCGCTGGGGGATGCGCAGGTCGACCCGGGAGCCGCGGCGGGCGGCGAGCCACTCGGCGACGGGATCGACCGGATCGGGCAGGGCGGGGACGAGGACCTCCTTGGGGACGGCGTCGCCGCTCTCCTCGCCGTAGAGCTGCTGGAGGGCGTGCTCGACCAGACCGGCCGTGTCCACCGCCTCGACCTTGTCGGTCACCCAGCCGCGCTGGCCGCGCACCCGGCCGCCGCGGACGTGGAAGATCTGCACGGCCGCTTCGAGTTCGTCCTCGGCGACCGCGATCAGGTCGGCGTCGGTGGCGTCGGCGAGGACGACGGCGTTCTTCTCCAGGGCGCGCTTGAGCGCCACTATGTCGTCGCGCAGCCGGGCGGCCTTCTCGTACTCCATCTCCTCGGCCGCATCCTGCATCCCCTTCTCCAAACGGCGGATGTACGCACCGGTACGGCCGGCCATGAAGTCGCAGAATTCCTCGGCGAGTTCGCGGTGCTCCTCGGGGGTGACGCGGCCGACGCAGGGCGCGGAGCACTTGCCGATGTAGCCCAGCAGGCAGGGGCGGCCGATCTGGGCGGAGCGCTTGAACACCCCGGCGGAGCAGGTGCGCACGGGGAAGACGCGCAGCATCAGGTCGACCGTCTCGCGGATCGCCCAGGCGTGCCCGTAGGGGCCGAAGTAGCGCACGCCCTTCTTCTTCGCGCCGCGCATGACCTGGACGCGGGGGAACTCCTCGTTCAGCGTGACCGCGAGGTACGGATAGCTCTTGTCGTCGCGGTACTTCACGTTGAAGCGGGGGTCGTACTCCTTGATCCAGGAGTACTCCAGCTGCAGCGCCTCGACCTCGGTGCCGACCACGGTCCACTCCACGGAGGCGGCCGTGGTGACCATGGTGCGGGTGCGCGGGTGCAGCCCGGCGAGGTCCTGGAAGTACGACGAGAGCCGCTGGCGCAGGCTCTTCGCCTTCCCGACGTAGATCACCCGGCCGTGCTCGTCGCGGAACTTGTAGACCCCCGGCGAGTCGGGGATCTGTCCCGCCTTGGGGCGGTAGCTGCTGGGGTCGGCCATGTCACCAACCCTACTTGCGGGCACTGACAACGGGGCCTGCGGCGGGACGGCCCCGGCCCCGGCGCGTGGAGGTGCGCCGGGGCCGGGGCGGGCGGGACGGTGCGTGGGTGTGGGGGGTGTCCGGTGCCGTCGGGTCAGCGACGCCGGAGCCTGCGCACCGCCACGGTGGTGAGGCCGAGGCCGAGGGCCGCGGCGGCCCCGGCCGAGGCGGCCACGGCCGTGGCGGAGGGGCCGGTCGACGACGAGGCCGCGGGCTCGGCCGCCAGCGTCTCGTCAGCCGCCTTGGCGCCCTCGTCGTAGCCGCCGGCCGCGCCCTTCTTCGCGTAGGCGGAGCCGGGCAGCTTGTCGCCGTACGCCTTGTGGACCCGCTCGCGGTAGGCGTCGAGCGTGGTGCCGTTCCTGCCCACGGCCCGCTCGGCGTCGGCGTTGAGCGGCAGGACGCGGTCGCCGCGCTGGACGTACCAGGCGTTGATCTGCGGCTCGCGGAAGGCCGTGCCGCCGGCGAGCTTCTTCTCGCCCTCGGCCGCGTAGCGCGTCTCGTCGTCGCCGCTGGCGATGTTGACGACCTTCCAGCTGCCGCCGGTGGCGGCCGTCCACACGGACGCCTTCCGGCCGTCGGCCGAGACGGCCTTGCTGGCCAGGTAGTCGAACGAGGCGACGGGGGCCTTGGCCTTGCCCGCCACGAACTCGGGGGAGAGCTCGTAGACGGGTACGGTCGCGCCCTCGATCCGCGGCGCGGCCTTCGTCGCGACGGCCGGCTTCCGGCCGTCGGCGGCGAAGAAGCGCGACAGGGTGTCGCGCGTCGCGGCGGACGTCGCCGCGTCGTGGGCCGCGGTGACCTCGGCGGCGGCCGGCGGGGCGGGCACGGCCGGGGGCTGCGCGGCGTGGGCGAGCGGGGCGAGGCCGGCCAGGGCGGCCGTCAGCGCGCCGGCGGCCGCGACGCGGGCCGCGGTGCGACGGGTGGTGTTCTCGGTCATCGGGTCACCCGCCGATCCGGTAGAGCGAATGCGTCCAGGCGAACCGGTTGTTGTTCACGTACCAGTTGTGGTCCGCCCAGTTGTAACGGTTGCTGGTCTTCCACGGGTCGCCCCAGTAGACCAGGTTGTTCGAGGTGTCGTAGCCGTAGATCACCTGCATGTGGCCGCCGCCGGACTTCCAGCCGATGCGGGTCTCGATGGGCCGGTTGGCGTTGATCTCGCCCTGCACGGTCGGGTAGCGCAGCCAGCCGTCCACATAGGAGCCGGCGTTGATCCGGGCCCAGCGGAAGGCGTTCTGCACATTGCCCAGCGTGGCCTGGTTGTTGGGGCAGGCGCTGCCCTGCTGCCGGTTGAACGCGGCGTTGCAGAACTGGTTCTGGCTGTAGTTGCGGCCGTACCAGGCGGCGATGGTGTTGCCGGAGCCGGCCCAGCACCAGTTGGTCTTCTCCTGGGCCTGCATGGTGATGTTCAGCTTCTTCGCGGCGCGCAGCGGCTTCTTGGCCGGTGCGGGGGCCGCGGAGGCCGTGGCGGCGGGAAGCGCCACCAGCGTTGCGGCCGCCAGGGCGGCGGCGGTCAGCCGGACGCCGCGTATGCGGCGTTCGCGGGATATGGGGGGTCTGTCGGATTGTGCCGAGGCACGGGTCATGACGATTCTCCCGTGACGGTGGGGGGTTGGACGGTGGGGGCGTCCGGACGCTGGTCAGGAGCATGGGATGTTGTCGGGGGCTGGTCAACCGGCTTGAATGCTGGGTGAGACGGCGAAGTGAACGGCTCACGACGGATGTGAACACCCCGTGCCCCTGCCAGGTGGAACGCGGCGCTCCACCCCGAAACGGTTCCGTTCACTTCGGGGTGAATATTCACAGGAAGCGGCACACGGCATGGCACGGACCGGCACACGGGTGGGCGAGACCGAGCTCGCGCAGGCACTGCGCACCGGCCCCTTCCATCTCGCGCTGCGCACGGCACTGTCGGCGCGCGGCCTCGCGCTGCACCGGGTGCAGCACCGGCTCGCCCAGCGCGGCGTCAACGTGGGCGTGACGAGCCTCAGTTACTGGCAACAGGGCGCGCGACGCCCGCAAAGACCGGAGTCGCTGCGGGCGGTGCGACTGCTGGAGGACATCCTCGACCTGCCCGAACGGGCGCTGCTCCGGCTGCTCGACGACGTGGCCGCCCGGCCGGCCGGCGAGCGCCCCGCGGCACGCGCCTTACGGTCGCTGATGGACGAGTCCCGGGCCCTCGAGCAACTGCTCGGCGAGCTGGAGGCGCCGGCCGACGGCGGCCTGCACACCGTCTGCCACCTGGAACGGGTCTCCATAGGCGCCCGGCGCGAACTGCGCGGGCGCGACTCGCACCACGTCGTGCGGGCGCACCTCGACGGGGTGGACCGCTATGTCGCCATCCACTACGGCGACGCCGGCTGCGACCCCGCGCGCATCGCCGTCCGGGCCACCGAGAACTGCCGCGTGGGGCGGGTGCGATGGCACTCCGGGGCGGGCGTCCTGGTCAGCGAGCTGCTCTTCGACACCCGGCTGCGGACGGGCGAGACGTATGTCTTCGGCTACGCCTTCGACGACGGCACCGGCGGTCCGAGCGACGAGTACGTCCGCGGGTTCAGCTTCGCCGGCGGGCAGTACGTGCTGGAGGTGCGCTTCGACGCGGCCGCGCTCCCGGTGCGCTGCCGCCGCTTCGCCCAGGCGTCGGCCGGGGCGCCGCGCAGCGGGCACCAGGAGCTGACGCTGACCGGGCGGCACCGCGGGGTGCACCTGGTGGAGCAGGGGGTACGGCCGGGGATCGTGGGGATCGGCTGGGACTGGTCGTGACCCCCGCTGTCAGGCGCTCCGGGTGGTCAGGCGCTCGGGCCCGCCACCAGCCGGCCGCCCTTCGCCCGCACCGGCACCGGCGGCAGCGGGTCACCGGCCGGGCCCTGGAGCACCTTGCCCGTCTTCACGTCGAACCGGCTGCCGTGGCACGGGCAGGCCGCGGCGCCCTCCTCGACGGTGGCCAGGACACAGCCCGCGTGCGTGCACTCCGCGCTGAACGCCTTGAACTGCCCCTTGGCCGGCTGCGCGACCAGCAGCCGCTCCTCGCGGTAGAGCTTGGCACCGCCGACCGGGACCTCGCTCGCCGCCCCGAGCTCCACCGGCGCGGTCGGCGTCGAGGAGGCCTTCACGCCCGTCCTCCCGCCGCAGGCTGCCGCGCCGAGCCCGGCGGCACCCGCCAGCGCGGCGCCGCGCAGCACGGTACGGCGGGACGTGCAGCAGGGGGCGGGCTGCTGGCTGGTCATGGAGGCTCCCACGGGTGCGGTGGCGGCGTACCGCCTGAACTGCTGCGATGTCGGTGCACGACGATACTGCCGGATGCCTTCCCTGCCGAAAGCGCGAAAGGATGTGTCCCATGATCGTCGTGGCCGGAGAAGCCCTGATCGACCTCGTACCGGACGGCTCTCCAGGACTGGCCCCGCTGCTGCCCCGCCGGGGCGGCGGCCCGTACAACACCGCCGTCGCACTCGGCCGGCTGGGTTCCCCGGCGGCGTTCTGCTCCCGCGTCTCGACGGACGGCTTCGGGGAGGCGCTGCTGGACGGGCTGCGGTCGGCGGGCGTGGACGTCTCGCTCGTCCAGCGCGGCCCGGAGCCGACGACCCTGGCGGTCGCCTCGGTGGGCGCGGACGGCTCCGCGGCGTACGGCTTCTACGCCGCCGGCACGGCCGACCGGCTCTTCGCCCTCCCGCCCCAACTGCCGCCCGCGGCACGGGCGCTGTGCGTGGGCACCTGCTCGCTGGTGCTGGAGCCCGGGGCGAGCGCGTACGAGGCGCTGCTGCGACGGGAGTCGCGCCGCGGCCTGTTCACCCTCCTCGACCCCAACGTCCGCCCCGGCCTCGTCCCCGACGCCGACGCCTACCGCGCCCGGTTCCGCTCGTGGCTGCCGCATGTGACGCTGCTGAAACTGTCCGAGGAGGACGCGGAGTGGCTGGGCGGGGGCCCGGAGGAGTGGCACGGCCCCGCCGCGGTGGTGATGACCAGAGGGGCGCGGGGGATATCGGTCCATACCCGGAGGGGTGACGTATGGGCCGTACCGGCGGAGGAAGTTGACGCCGTGGACACGATCGGGGCGGGCGACGCGGTGAACGCGGCGCTGCTGCACCGGTTGGGTGCGCTGTCGGCCGCCGGCCTGCTCGCCCTGGACGGGCGGGCGTGGACGGACGTCCTGTCGTTCGCGGCGAGGACGGCTGCGGCGGCGCTGCGGCGGGATTGAGCCCCTGGCCCGCCCTTTCGCCGTTTCTCGCGCGGCTCCACCGCGGTTGTCCTCAAGCGCCGGACGGGCTGAAAATCAGCCCGTCCGGCGCTTGAGGACTGGGGGTACCCCCTCTGGGGGAGCGCGCAGCGTGCTGCTGCGGAAACGGTGGAAGGGCGGGGCAGGGGCTCAATCCCGGGGCGTCAGCCCCGGCGAACCCGCGGCTTCGCGGCCGCCTTCTTCGCCGCCGCCTTGCGCGTACGCCGCGGCGCCACCGCCGCGGACGGCAGCATCTCCTTCAAGAACCGCCCCGTGTGGCTGTCACCATTCCCCGCGACCTCCTCCGGCGTCCCCTCGGCCACGACCAGCCCACCCCCGTTGCCGCCCTCCGGGCCCATGTCCACGACCCAGTCGGCAGTCTTGATCACATCGAGGTTGTGCTCGATGACGATCACGGTGTTGCCCTTGTCGACCAGCCCGGAGAGCACGGAGATCAGCTTGTTGATGTCCTCGAAGTGCAGACCCGTCGTCGGCTCGTCGAGCACGTACACCGTCCGCCCCGTGGACCGCTTCTGCAACTCGCTCGCCAGCTTCACCCGCTGCGCCTCGCCGCCCGAGAGCGTGGGCGCGGACTGGCCCAGGCGCACGTACCCGAGGCCCACCTCGTTGAGCGTGCGCAGGTGGCGCGCGATGGTCGGCACGGCCTCGAAGAAGTCGAGCGCCTCCTCGATGGGCATGTCCAGCACCTCGGCGATGGACTTGCCCTTGTAGTGCACCTCCAGGGTCTCCCGGTTGTAGCGCGCCCCGTGGCAGACCTCGCACGGCACGTACACGTCCGGCAGGAAGTTCATCTCGATCTTGATCGTGCCGTCGCCGGAGCAGTTCTCGCAGCGGCCGCCCTTGACGTTGAAGGAGAAGCGGCCGGGCAGGTAGCCCCGGACCTTCGCCTCCATCGTCTCGGCGAACAGCTTGCGGATGTTGTCGAAGACGCCGGTGTACGTGGCCGGGTTGGACCGGGGCGTACGGCCGATGGGCGACTGGTCGACGTGGACGACCTTGTCGACCAGGTCGTCGCCGTCGACCCGGGTGTGGCGGCCGGGGACGGCGCGGGCGCCGTTCAACTCCCGTGCCAGGTGCGTGTAGAGGATGTCGTTGACCAGCGTGGACTTGCCGGAGCCGGAGACGCCCGTCACCGCCGTGAGCACCCCGAGGGGGAAGGACACGTCGATGTCGCGCAGGTTGTTCTCGCGGGCGCCGCGGACCGTCAGCCGGCGCTTGGGGTCCACGGTCCGGCGCACGTCCGGCGTGGCGATGGCCCGGCGGCCGGAGAGGTACTGGCCGGTCATCGACTCCTCGGTGGAGAGGAGTTCGGCGAGGGGACCGCTGTGCACGACCTTGCCGCCGTGCTCGCCGGCGCCCGGGCCGATGTCGACGACCCAGTCGGCGACCTTGATCGTGTCCTCGTCGTGCTCGACGACGATCAGGGTGTTGCCCATGTCCCGCAGGCGCACCAGCGTTTCGATGAGGCGGTGGTTGTCGCGCTGGTGCAGGCCGATGGACGGCTCGTCCAGCACGTACAGCACGCCGACCAGACCGGAACCGATCTGTGTGGCGAGCCGGATGCGCTGGGCCTCGCCGCCGGAGAGGGTGCCCGCGGCGCGGTTGAGCGAGAGGTAGTCCAGGCCGACGTCGACGAGGAACCTCAGCCGCTCGTTGACCTCCTTGAGCACCCGCTCGGCGATCTTCTTCTCGCGGCCGGTCAGCTTCATGCCGCGCAGGAAGTCGGCGCACTCGCTGATGGACATCGCGGAGACGTCGGCGATGGAGCGGTCCTGCACGGTGACGGCGAGCACGATCGGCTTGAGCCGGGTGCCCTCGCAGGTCGGGCAGGGCACCTCGCGCATGAAGCCCTCGAAGCGCTCGCGGCTGGAGTCGCTCTCGGCCTCCGAGTGCCGCCGCTTGACGAACGGCACGGCGCCCTCGAAGGCGGTCGTGTAGGCGCGCTCGCGGCCGTAGCGGTTGCGGTAGCGGACCTCGATCTGGGTCTTGTGCCCGTTCAGCAGGGCCTTCCGGGCGCGCTGCGGCAGGCCGGCCCAGGGGATGTCGGTGCGGAAGCCCAGTTCGTCGGCGAGCGCGGAGACCAGGCGGTGGAAGTAGTCCTTGGTATGGCCGTGCGACCAGGGGTTGATGGCGCCCTCGTCGAGGCTCTTCTCCGGGTCCGGGACGATCAGCTCGGGGTCGACCTCCATGCGGGTGCCGATGCCGGTGCAGTCCGGACAGGCGCCGAAGGGCGAGTTGAAGGAGAAGGAGCGGGGCTCCAGCTCCTCGAAGGAGAGGTCGTCGTACGGGCAGTAGAGATGCTCGGAGTACATCCGCTCGCGCTCGGGGTCGTCCTCGGCGAGATCGACGAAGTCGAGAATGACCATGCCGCCGGAGAGCCCGAGGGCGGTCTCGACCGAGTCCGTCAGGCGGCGCTTGGCGCTGTTCTTGACGGTCAGGCGGTCGACGACCACCTCGATCGTGTGCTTCTCCTGCTTCTTGAGCTTGGGCGGCTCGGAGAGCTGGATCGTCTGTCCGTCGACCCGGGCCCTGCTGTAGCCCTTGGTCTGGAGGTCGGCGAAGAGGTCGACGAACTCGCCCTTGCGCTCGCGCACCAGCGGGGAGAGCACCTGGAAGCGGCTGCCCTCGGGCAGCTCCAGCACCTTGTCGACGATGGCCTGCGGCGACTGCCGGGAGATAGGCCGGCGGCACTCGGGGCAGTGCGGCCTGCCGATCCGGGCGAAGAGCAGGCGGAGGTAGTCGTAGACCTCGGTGATCGTGCCGACCGTCGAGCGCGGGTTGCGCGAGGTCGACTTCTGGTCGATGGACACGGCCGGGGACAGGCCCTCGATGAAGTCCACATCGGGCTTGTCCATCTGGCCCAGGAACTGGCGCGCGTAGGAGGAGAGCGACTCGACGTAACGGCGCTGCCCCTCGGCGAAGATCGTGTCGAACGCGAGCGACGACTTGCCCGACCCGGAGAGACCCGTGAAGACGATGAGGGAGTCACGGGGGAGGTCGAGCGAGACGTTCTTGAGGTTGTGCTCGCGCGCGCCACGGACGATGAGACGGTCAGCCACGCCGGTCAGCACCTTTCGTGTGAAGAGGAAGGGGGTGCGCCGGCCCGCCACCGCACGACGCCACCCGTCCGGGGGCTGTCGCGGGAGCAGAGGTCAGTGCGGAGCGATGCTCCCGACCCCGCCAGGGTACGAGAGCTCTGCGGCCATCTCCCAAGGATGCCGCACTCCGAGCGTATAGCACGCACATTCGATTTACGGCAGGATCCCGCCTCCTTCACCCGAAGGAGTGGCGGCGCTATCGTCGGCGCATGATTGATCATGGACACGACCTCGCCCTGCTGCGCGAGGCGACGGACCGGCTGACGCGGGCCGTGGAGGCCCTGGCGGAGCCCGCCGTCGGCGAGCCCTCCCGGCTGCCCGGCTGGACCCGCGGACACGTGCTCGCGCACCTCGCGCGTAACGCGGACGCATTGGTCAACGTACTCTCCGGACGCCCGATGTACGCGAGCGCCGAGGCCCGCGACGCCGACATCGCCGAGGGCGCCCCACGCCCCCTCGCCGTCCAGCTCGACGACCTGCGCACCAGCGGACGGCTCTTCTTCGAGACGGCGGCCGGCCCGCCGACTGGTCGCGCACCGTCACCCTGCGCAACGGGGTCACGGACAGCGCCTCCCGGTGCCGTTCCGGCGGCTGATCGAGGTCGAGCTGCACCATGTGGACCTCGGGATCGGCTACGAGCTGGAGGACCTCCCGGCCGAGTTCACCGGGCGCGAGATCGGCTTCCTGACCGACCGCTTCGCCGGTCACGCCGGCCTCCCCGCCCTGGTGATCGCCGACGGGGAGGGGCGCACCTGGCGCACCGGCCGCGCGGACGGCCCCGAGACCCGGATCACCGGCTCCGCCCCCGCCCTGCTGGGCTGGCTCGCGGGCCGGTCCGACGGATCGGCCCTGGAGTCGGACGGCGCCCCGGTGCCGGTGCCTCCCCCGCTCTGATCCGCCGCTGTCCGACCGAGGAACTAGGGTGAAGTCATGGCATACACCGGAGCAGTGAAGGTCGGCGGGCCCGCCGACGTACACGAACTGACCGACCTGATGATCTCGAAGGTCGCGGTCGGCCCGATGGACAACAACGCCTATCTGCTGCGCTGCCGCGCCACCGACGAGCAGCTGCTGATCGACGCCGCCGCGGAGCCGCACACGCTGCTCAGCCTGATCGGTGACAGCGGCATCGCCTCCGTGGTCACCACCCACCGCCACGGCGACCACTGGGGCGCCCTGCGCGAGGTCGTCGACGCCACCGGCGCCCGCACCTACGCGGGCCGGGACGACGCCGAGGGGATCCCGGTCCCCACCGACGTCCCGGTGGAGGACGGCGACACCATCACCGTCGGCCGGGTCGAGCTCACCGCCCGCCACCTGGTGGGCCACACCCCGGGCAGCATCGCGCTGGTCTACGACGACCCGCACGGCCACGCCCACGTCTTCACCGGCGACTGCCTCTTCCCGGGCGGCGTCGGCAACACCCACCAGGACCCGGAGGCGTTCGCCAGCCTCCTCGGCGACGTCGAGACCAAGCTCTTCGGACAGCTCCCGGACGAGACCTGGGTCTACCCGGGCCACGGCGCCGACACCACCCTCGGCGCCGAGCGCCCGCACCTGGCGGAGTGGCGCGAACGCGGCTGGTGAGCCGTTCCGGCCGCGCGCCCTCGGCCTGATACCGGGGGCGCGCGGCCGGAGCGCGGTGGCCGGCAAGGGCTCCCTCTGCGCCTCCGCGCGCGCCCGTTTCCCGTACGGGAACGGGAAGTTGGACGGTACATGCACCATGACCGTCCTCCGGCCATGCTCCGCGTGGCCACCGCCTCCCTCGCCGGGACGGCCATCGAGTTCTACGACTTCTTCGCCTACGGCACCGCGGCGGCGCTGGTGCTCGGCCCGCTCTTCTTCCCCACCGTCTCCCCGCTGCTGGGCACCCTCGCGGCCTTCGGCACCTTCGGCGTGGGCTTCGTCGCCCGCCCGCTGGGCTCCGCGCTCTTCGGGCACATCGGCGACCGGCCACGGCAGGCGGCCACGTCCTCGTCGCGTCGCTGCTGCTGACCGGGCTCGCCACCGTCTGCGTCGGCCTGGTGCCCACCTACTCCGCGATCGGCGTCACCGCTCCGGTGCTGCTGCTGGCGCTGCGCTTCCTCCAGGGCCTCGGGCTCGGCGGCCAGTGGGGCGGGTCGGTCCTGCTGACCGCGGAGCACGCCCACGCCGCACCGCCGCGCGCTGCTGGTCGAGCGTGCCCCAACTGGGGCCGCCGGTGGGCTTCCTGCTCGCCAACGGCATCTCGCTGTGGCTGTCCGCCGCCCTCACCGACGCGGAGTTCCGCTCCTGGGGCTGGCGGGTGCCGTTCTGGGCGGCCGGGGTGCTGGCGGCGGCCGGGCTGCTGCTGCGCTCCCAGGTGGCCGAGAGCCCGGTGTTCCGCGAGCCGGCCCGACGGGGACCGGGGGCGCCTGCCCCTCGCCGAGGTGGCGCGCGACCACTGGCGGCTCGTCCTGCTCACCGCGGGCGGCCTCTCCGTCGGCTACGCCGTCTTCTACGCGGTCACCACCTGGTCTCTCGCCTATACGGCACCGAGCGACTGGGCGTCGACCGCACGGTGATGCTGGGCTGTGTGATGGCCGCCGTCGCCGTGATGGGGATCGCCACACCACCGCTGGCCCTGATCGCCGACCGGGTCGGCCGCCGGACGATGTGCCTGACCGGCTGCGCGGCCACCGTCCTGTGGATGTTCCCGCTGGTGGCGCTGTTGCGCACCGGGCGCCCCGCGCTGATGCTGCTGGGCTTCACCGGCGCGATGCTGGCCTTCATGATCACTTTCGCCGTGGTCGGCGCGTACCTGCCCGAGCTGTACGAGCCCCGGGTGCGCTGCACGGGGGCGAGCGTGGGCTACAACCTGGCGGGCGTCGTGGGCGGCGGCCTCACGCCGGTGGCGGCCACCGCCCTGACCCGCGGCGACGGGCCCCCGTGGGGCCTCGCCGTCCTCCTGGTGGCGATCGCCCTGGTCAGCCTGGGCTGCTTCCTGCTGCTGCCGGAGACCCGCCCGGTGCCCGCCGCGGCGGGCACCGGGCACGCCTCAGACGTCCGCGCCCTGCCGGTCCCGGGCCGCCTCGGCCTGCTCCGCCTTCCGCGAGGGCGCGCAGGCTGGTGACCGTGGTTGACGGCCAGCACCGCGCAGATGACGCCCAGCGAGACCGGGATGCTGATCTCCGGCACGGACACCCCGCTCTCGTGCAGGCGTGCAGCACCAGCTTGACGCCGATGAAGCCGAGGATCACCGAGAGCCCGTACGAGAGGTGGACCAGCTTCCGCAGCAGGCCGCCTATCAGGAAGTACAGCTGGCGCAGGCCCATGAGGGCGAAGGCGTTGGCCGTGAAGACGATGTACGGGTCCTGGGTGAGGCCGAAGATCGCCGGGATTGAGTCCAGCGCGAACAGCACGTCGGTGGTGCCGATCGCCAGCATGACGACCAGCATCGGGGTCATCAGCCGGCGGCCGTTCTTCACGACGAAGAGCCGGGTGCCGTGGTACCGGTCGGTGGAGGGGAAGCGGCGCTCGACCGCCTTCAGGAAGCGGTTCTCCTCGAACTCCTCCTCCTGCTCGCCCGAGCGCGCCTCCTGGATGAGCTTCCAGGCGGTCCAGATCAGGAAGGCGCCGAAGAGGTAGAAGATCCAGGAGAAGTTGGCGATGATCGCCGCGCCCGCGCCGATGAAGAGGGCCGCAGGACCAGGGCGATC
>NZ_BAAAXZ010000130.1:0-42415 GCF_039535865.1 Streptomyces thioluteus | reverse complement strand
GTCCGCCGAGGGCGATCGGCGGAACCGTACCGCGCCGGTCGGTTGTCCTTGTCGCCCCTAGCCAACGGCTGTGCGTTCCTGATGTCCAGATTGAGGGCGCCGGTTGAGCGTGTCATCCCTGCCGGGGCCCTGCGGTTTGCGCGGCCGGCTCGTGGACTACGCGTCGGGCGCGAGCTGGGACTACGGGCGCTGGACGCGCTCGTACCGCCCGCCTACACTGACGTAGCTGCGCACCCGGTATGGTGACCGTGGCTCCGTGCTGGAGGGACGGTGCAGCAGTACCGGTCCCTGTCCGACGCGGGCTTCCCCTTGCTCGTCCTAGGACCTCCGGAACCTCTACGGACCTCCGGACATCCGGAACCTCCGGAACCTCTGTGAACCTCCGGAACCTCACCGTGTGCCCGGCGCGGAGGAGCGCGTAGGCCGACCTGCGGCAGGAGGAGAGCCAACCGGCGCCGTTCGGACTGACGCGGGTGGCATGCTGGCCCTGGCCGCCTGCACTCGTCCTCACGCCGATCTGAGCACGTCCTGCCTCGATGGACGCTGCCAACGGATCAGTCGCCGACGATTGCGTCCAGCGGCGACCCTGCCTGCGCGGGAGCTCGGCACGCTCTACGCCGCCTTCCGCTGACGGCGCGGACGACCCGTCTGCCGCCTGCCTCCTTCCGCTTCGCATGACACGCCGCCATATGCCAGCGCGGCTGGAGGCGGCCCGACGGCGTTCCGGGACGAGGCTGCCGCGTACTGCGCCAGCGGCCCTCCGACGGGGCGCCGGAACTGTGGAATCCCCCACCGAACCGCTCACGCCCGCCACGCATGGGACCACCGCGGCTCTTGGCCGCGTGTCCGGCTTGTCCTCGGAATGTCCGAATTGACCGCCGCCCTGCGGACCCTGGGCGGCCGCCACGGCACCGGCCTGTCATCGATACCGTCCTCGGCCCGGCTGTGCCCTGTCTGGCTCTCGCGGCTGTCCGGGTCAGCGCGGACGTCAGTGATCGGCACGTTACGCCGGGCGGCCGGCGCCCCGGGGACAGAGGGCTAGTGGGCCCTGTCTGTACCAACCCTTGGCCCTGCGGATCGACCTCTCTGCACGGTGCCCCCCGACGGAGACCGCCTCTCCCTGGAGCGGACCGTGATGCGGAGGCGGGCGCCATCGGCCACGGGAATGCGCTTCGAGCAGTGTCGTCGAGCTCGTTCGGTCCGGCCAGATGCAGCCTGGACCGCACCCCGCTGTTCCATGGCGTGTTCGCCTGGTGCGGCGGAGGAAGCCGTACCGTTCCTGCCCGGCGTTCGAGGGCGGAGACCGCTGGAGACGGACCGCAGCATCGCGACCGCGTACGATCCTGACCTGTCGATGACGGAAGCAGGACGCGCCGTCTCTTGTCGGACACCAGCGACTGCCGCATGAGCGCCCTCCTGTTCGACGCCGTGACGGGACCGAGCGGTTTACGGCTAGCCACCTGCGGGCAGGTCCTGAGAACAGATGGCCCGGAGCTCCGACCTGGGAGGCTGGCCGCTGCTCTCCTGCTCGTACGCTGGGGACCCACCGCGGCTGTCTGGGATTGGACTGTGGAACCGTCCATCCGCGCTAGCCACCGATACCGTGCCCCGGGGGCCTGGCGAGGCGCCTTCGCGGCGCATGGTGCGCGTAACCGCCCCATGGCTGCCCGCGTGCTCTGTCCTTGCGGCGACGAGTTGGCGTCGGACTACGCCATCGCTTGGAACCACGGCACGCATACCGGCTCGCCCACGCAATTGATCGCCCTGCGCGTCCAGGCACCGCAGGACCAGGTTGGTCTGGCTGCACACGGGCTCGAACTCGGCGTCGCTCGGTCGTACGGCATCTCTGGGCATCCTCAAGGCCTGGCGCCGTCTATCCTTCCCGCCTCGACCCGGCCCGCCCGGGGCGCGGTGGCGCACATCTGTCGAGGACGTACTTCGCACCGTGCATCTGGTGCTTCAAGCGACGCCCTAGGAGCCCGCGTCGCGGGCTTGGACCTCCTTGTCGCCGTTCGCGGCTATGAGGGCACACCTCCGACGAGGACCCCGGGCAGGACGCCGAGCCGGACCCACCTGGCGTACGTCATCGTTACACCTCGGTGCTCCACACGGCTGTGCCCAAGGGCGTCGTATGCGCCTACCCACCGCGTGGCGATCCTCCAAACCTTGATTGACTACTGGAGTCGTCCCGCTTCGGCATCACGCCGGCGCGGCGTATGGTGATTGTGCCGTGGCATCGGCTTCGAGCGTTCTCGTGCAGGAACTGTCTGGCGGGTCCGTAGATTGGTTTCACCGGGGCGTCTGCAAATGGTTGCCGGACGAGGTGCTGCTGGTACGAACTCTGGTGGTGCGCTGACCGACTGGATGCGCGTCCACCGCGTGTCCAGATCCTGCTGCCCCGGCCACGTCCGTATGGCTCGGCGAGGCGCTCCGCGGAACGCCTGGGCCGGGCTGGCCTGCATGCACGTGCTGCTTGACCGGTCTGGAGCCGCTGCCTAGTGAGGGTACACCCTGCACCGCTCTGGAGCGTCGCCCTGCCGGGCCTGCGGATCCTCAACAGGCTATCGGGCCCACCGCGAGATGAGGCCTCTACTGTCACCGCCCACCTCGACCCGCGCCCGCGCTCGCGCCGTCGCCCCATCGCCGGTCAGCGTCGCCAACATCCCGCGGCACGGTATTCGGGTACGAGCGGCTCGCGTCCAGCGGTGCCGGTCGGTGGGTAGGGCGAGCCTCACTGCGTCGGCGCGGGCGTCGGCACGTCATACCTGGGGCGGCCGGGCTGACCGCGTCCGCTTCGCCCGGACCCCGCCGCGCCGGGGGAGCGGATGTACCGGACCGGACCTGGTCCGGTGCTGGCCACGGGACCCTGCAAGTTCTCGGCCGCGGCGACGACCAGTTCAAGGTGCGCGGACTTCCGTGTCGAGTCGGGCGAGGTCGAGCCGCCCTGCGCGAACTGCCCAGGGTGCGCGCCGCGGTGGTGCTCGCGGAAGAGGACGGGCCGGCGATCCACGTCCGGTCGCCTTCGCCATCCGCGACGGCCCCCCTGCCCCAGGACGACGCTGGCCGCCGCCTCCCCCGCACGGCTGCCGGAGCACATGGTGCCCGCGCCCCTCGTCGAGCTGCCGGAGATCCCGCAGACCCCAACGCAAGCCCGACCGGGGCGCTGCCTGGCCCACCGCCCCACGGCGCCCCCGCCCGCCGTCAACCAGGCCGGCCCCGCGCGACCACGCATCCGAGCGACTCTCTATCAGATATGGCGGGACCTGCTGCTGCACCCCAGCCATCGGCATCCGCGACAGCCTCTTCGACATCGGCGGCACCTCCGTCTCCGCCGTCAAGCTCGTCCACCCCGTACGCGAGGCATTCGCCGCCCCTGCGGTCGCGCGACATCATGCCCACACCCACCATCGAAGACCCGGCGACTCCTGCCAAGGACACCCTCCGGGCCGGACAGCAACCTCATCAACCCTTCCACGAGGGCGACGGCCCGGCCGAGTGGTCGCGTCCACCCGGCCCGGCGGCAACCGACCCCTGCTACCATCCACCTCGCCAAAGCCCTGCCCGACGGCCTACGGCGTCCACGGCATCCAGTCGCCCGGCGTCAACCCCGGGAATCGTTCCTGCTCACGGGTCGATGGCCATGGCCGAGGTCGTACATGCGCCTCATCGAACCTAGCCGGCCGACGGGCCGCGGTGCTCACTACGGGCTCTCCTATCGGCGGCCTGGTCGCCGCACGAGATGTGCGCGCCGCCTGGTCCGAGGCGGGCCGCTACGCGACCTGTAGCGTCGTATTTTCCTCCTCGACACCCTGAGCCACGACGCCCGGGCGAGGCGGAGGCTCGTCGATATCCGGCGGGCATTTTCGCTACGAGTTCCGCGCGACAACGCTCGTCCGGTCAACGGCATGTACCCTCGGGGCTCGAACGACCGTTCAGATCAGAGGCAGTACTTCCGCATCTACAAACCACACCAGGCTCAGCACCGCGACTATGCGCGGCAGCCGGATCCGCGCCCGCCCTGCGGTGCTCATGCAGGCAGCGGCTGGCGGCGACGGTGACGACACCTCCGTCCTGCGCGGCATACGATTCTGTGTCACCGTCCGCGCGCAAGACAAACGGCCTCGTCGTCGAACCCGGCACCCTGCGGCCACACTGGGACATGCTCAGCGAAAACGAGCACATCCGCAGGTCTGCCGCCCGCATCGAGGGGCCGAGAATCGCCATTCCTCGCCGGCCCGTCGAATGGCCACTCCGCACCATCGACCCGTGCCCCCGGGCTGGAGGCACGATGCAAACACCGCACTACCACCACTCTCGCGCGGCCGGTACTCGACACAGGCACGCCGCACACGAGGCGATCGCGGTCGCGACGGCGCCCAGCGCCGTTTGACTACGCATGCCGCCCTGCCGTACTGCCAGCCTCGCCTGCCGTCGCCCGCGTCCTGCGCCAGCCGGGGCGTGACGTCCCGGCTACAGGCGTGGCCGTCTGCCATGCCCCGCTCCCGGCACCTGGTCTGCGCCATCGCTCGGTCATCCATCATGCGCTCGGCGCGGTCGTCGTCCTCGCTCGACGCTGCCCAGAGCCCGCACGAGTCGCCGCGCTCCACATCTGGCCGACGCACGCCGGCAATGCACGGCATTGCTCTCGTACGACGGCTACGCCGCCACGCCGAACTCGCCTGGACGGCGTGCGGCCGTTGTGCCGTCGGCGAAGCTGACGGCGGCCGACGACGGCACGTCCGCCCGCCGGGCAACCCCGCCCCGGGACCGGGCGGTGCGTGCGTTCTTCACACCTCCGGCACCACCTGTGCGCCGCCCCTTAAGGGCGTCGACGAGGTGCCGCGTGACGGCTAGCGGCTATCCTGACGCACTGGGCGGCCGGGCCGTCTCCGCCCCGGGGCCGCCGCCGCCTCGGCCACGTGCCTGCCTGTTGTCCAACCCGGCGGTTCGACGCCAGTTCAGTTTCTATCGAAGATCTGTGGCGCCGCTGCTGACCGGCGGCTGTTGCATGCGTCGTCCACTGACGGTCGACGGGGGACGTCAGACCCCGACCAGGCTCACGCCGCGCGACGCTGCGCCGCGAGCGCATCGACACGTCGTCATCATCAGTCGCCCATCTGTCAACGACCGTCGTCGACAAGCTGCCGGAGCGCTTCGCGACGGCGCCGGCCGGGTGCTCGTCGGCGGGCGTAACAGATCAACTGCCCGATCATCTCGCGCCTGGTACCGCATCAACGCCGACCGCGGACACCAGCTGCTACAATACTGTCTATCGGCCCGAACCGAGGCACACTGATCGACCTGAGTTCCACCCCATCACCCGCGACTTCGACGGCGACGTGGTGTGCCCATCGGCCGCGAACCTCCCCGGCACGGACGCCCTGTTGGCCGGCGAGGACGTGCACCCGCGCGCGCGCCTCGGCGATGACTCGCGAACTCCTCCTCGCGGCGAGGGCGCTGGCCGCCGGCTACCGCCAACCTGCCCGAGAGCACCGGGCGCCGTCGTCCGCCTGCCCTGCACGACGGCGGCGATGTACGGCGCTGGATAACGGCACGGCGACCTCGTACGCCTCGATGCCGCCAAGCGAAGGTCGTCCACGTGTAGGGCGCGCCGACCGTGACAGGGTCACGTGTCCGCGGCTTCCGCATCGAACACCGTGCACGAGCTGAGACGGCAGCTCCTCACCCACACCGCACGTGCGGCCAGGCCACGTCGGCGCCCACCGTACGACGACGAGACGCACGTGCGTCACGACTGGTGTGGCGTACGTCGTCTCGGCGGGGACGAACCTCGCGTACGAGCGGCTCAACGAGCGCCACCTGGCCGCATCACCCTGTCCTTCATCTACATGCGTCACATCGCAACAGCACCCACCTGGTCGAGGCGGCGGCCTGCTCACCGGCAACCGGCAAGGTCGACCAGAAGGCGCTGTCCGCCGGGCCGGCCGAACCTGGCGGCCCGCCGGCACCACACGGCCCGGCGCCACCGCCGTCCAGCGCGAACTCCTCGCCCTGGCTGGCGAGATCCTGGGCGGGACGGCCCCCCGGCTCGGCGACGCTGGATCGCCTGCGGCGGCGACTCGCTCAAGGCCCTGCGACTCCGCTTCGAAGTACGTCGTTCGTTGGGCCCGTGACCTGCCCCAGAACCTCGTTCTGGACGCCGACTTCGCCCGCCTGGCCGAGGAGATCGAGGCCGGGGGAGCGCACGGCGTGTATCCGACGCTGGCCCGCCCGCACCCACGCGCGCACCGCGCCCCGCCACCTACGAGCAGCAGCGTCTCTGGCTCCTCCAGCAGCGCGCTCCGCACTCCGCGCCTACAACGTCGGACAGGACCTTCCGCATCGACGGCACCGTGGACACCGCCGCACTGCGCGAAGCCCTCCGCCGGCTCGTGGAGCGCCACGCGGCGCTGCGCACCGGCTTCACGAACCGGCCCCGAGGGGCTCCTCCAGGCCGTCGGCGCCCCCTACGACCCGTGGACGGACCCCGGGCAGGAGGACGGCGAATGGCGCGAGGCCGCCGGGCGCTTCTTCGCCGACGCCCTTCGACCTGGCGGTGCCGCGCATGCTGCGGACCCGCTGGATGCAATCGGCCGACGGCGGTGGGCAACTTGCTGCTGCACCTGCCACCACATCGGCCGTCGACGGCTGGTCGTTGAGCGTCCTCTTCGGCGAAACTCTCCGCCGATTACGCGGCATTGGTGAACGGCACCGAACCGCCGGAGCGCTCCTCCGTACCCCACCCCGCTCGACCATGCGGCCTGGCAGAGCGCATGGTCCGCCCACCCGGCCTGTGCGGAGCAACGCGCCGCGCTGCGCGACCACTTCGACGCGTCCGACGAGCCGGCCGCGCCCCTGGAGCCCGCCCGCCCCGAGGCCGGGCCCGAAGGGCGGCTGCTGCACGTCCCGCTCGACGCGGTCTGCGCGTCACCCTCGACCGGCTCGGCGCCGAGCTCGGCCTGACCCGCTTCCAGCTGCTGCTCGGCGTCTTCGCCTGGAGCTGTACGGCGTCAACCGGCCGCGCCCGGCCGCGCGTCGCCGCCCCCGTGTCGGCGGCCCGTCCAGGAATTCGATGGGCAGCGTCGGCCACTGTTCGCCAACACACGTTGCTGCTCCCGCTCGGACCTGCGCACGACGAAGACTGCGCGCCCCAGCTGAGCTGCGCGCCTGCGCCGACGGCACGCCCGCGCGCCGTGCTTCGACCGGCAGGACGTGGCGCTCGCCGACGTCCTCGCCGACGGCGGTTCGCCGGCCGCGGACAGAGAGCGCACGTTTCGAACGTCCTGGTCGTCCGGAGAACAACCGATTCGTCCCCGCCGCCCCTCGCCTGCCCGCTGCGACATCGCGCCCCGTGTGGCTCGCCCCGCCGAGGCCAAGTGCCCGCTGACCTCTCGGTGATCGAGCACGAGAACGGCTCTCGACTGGCACATCTCGGGCTGTACGCCTGCCGAACCACTTCACACGGGCGGCCGACGCGACCCGAGGCCCCTGGCCGGCTGTTCCGGTCAGCGGGCTGGACGTCTCGCGACGGCGCGGACCGCCACCTGGCCGAGCTCGTCGCACACGCCCACCCGCGGCCGCCCTGCCCGACACACGTTTTTTGCCGCCCCTGGCGTTTCACAACGACATCACAATGAAAGTGACGAAAGCCCAGCTTCACACACCGTCGCGAAGCGTGTTCGCCCGCAGGTCGCCACCCCCGGACGCACCCGCACACACGCTCGCTCTGGGACGGCGACACCACTCACCTACGCCGAACTTCGGCGCGCACGCCAGCCGCGTGGCGGCGAAGCTGGCGCTCTGCGGCCGACGGCGGACCGCGCGCCGCGGTCGCCCTGCTATCCTGGAAGACCCCATCGCCGAACACGTCGTGCCGACTGCTGGCGCTGGCCCGGATCAACCTCACGCCGTACCGCTCGACCCCGCCTACCCCCGGCCCTGCTCCGGCAGACCCTGAGCGGCACGGCCGCTGTGCGTCCTGTGCCGCCGGAACGGGACGGGGCGTGACGGAGGAGGTCGTCCCCGACGGCCTGCCGCGCCACCGCGTCGTCCTCGCCGACGCGCCGGCGCCCGCCCCCGCCTTCGTGCCGCCACGACGCCGCCGAGCCGCTCTACCTGCTGTTCACCTCCGGACTCCACCGGCACCCCCAAGGGGCGTGCAGGTTCCCGACGCACCCTGTCCGACCTGCTGCACTGGCAGGCACGGACGGCTCCCTCGCCCCGGCGGCGGTCACCCAGCAGTTCTCCGCGCTCTCCTTCGACGTCTCCTTTCCAGGAGATCTCTCCACGCTCTGCGGCGGCGGCTGCCTGCACCTGCCCGCCCGGCTGGCGGCGGACGCGCCCGCGCTCCTCGACCAGCTCGAAAACGCCGGCATCGAGCGCCTCTTCCTGCCCTACCGTCCACTGCACACTGCTCGCCGAAACACGCCGTACGCGCGGCGTGTACCCCGGCAGGCTGCGCGAACGATGGTCACCGCGGGTGAGCAGTTGGTGTGCACCGACGCCATCCGCCGTTGGTCGCCGGCTGCCCGGGGCGCGGGCTGTCAACCACTACGGCCGACCGAGACCCACGTCGTCAGCAGCCGTGCCTGGACGGCGACCCGGCGGGCTGGCCGGAGCGACCGGCCACGGGCGGCCCCGCCGCCGGCGCCCGGCTGCGCGTCGTCGACGACGCCGGGCAGCCCGTACCCGCCCGGCTGCCCGGCGACCTGCTCATCGGCGGGCCCATGGCCGCGCCCTGCTACGCGGACGGACGAGGAGCTCAACGCACCGGTTCACCGAACTGCCCGGCCTCGGGTTTTCTTTCTACCGCACCGGTGACCGGGCCCGCTATCGGCCCACGACGGGCTGCTGCACTTCCCTCGGGCCGCACGACGCGACCAACAGGTTCAACTCAGCAGGACACCGGCTGGAAACAACACTGGGCCAGATCGAGGCGGCGCTGCTGCGGCACCTCACTTTGCGACGTCGCGTCCAACGCCGTCGGTCGTCCTCACGACGACGGCCGGACGGAGCGGCCTGCGTCGAGTGTCCCGCGTCCTTAAGTAGTTTTGAGTGCCGGGGCGGAAACTGGACGGCCCGACCCCGAGAAACGTCACCGCCCGCAATCTGGTGACAGTGCTCCCCGGGCTACGTCCAGTATCGCCCGCTACCGCCGTGTTGGTGAACGGGCCCTGCCGCGACCTCACAGCGGCCAAGCTGGGACGACGCACAGCGTGCTGCGCCTCCGCGCCGCGCCCGGCGAGGACTGTCAGGCGAGGTAACTCCGGCCCTGCCCGACCCTCCACCCGCGCGATGGCGACCAGCTGTTCCGCGCTGTCGACGGAGGTGATCGGCCAGGCCCGTCGGCGACGAGCGCGCATCTTCGACGCGCTGGCGTCCACAGCCTCGGCCTGATGCGCCATCCACCTGCGCTGCACCACCGAACTCCGTGCACCTGGACGTCGGCATACACGGACCTGGCACAATGCAGCAGCGCTACACCGTTCGAGACGTCACGATCCGCCGCTCGCCGCCTTCGTACGGACCGGGGCACGGCCTTGATGATGCACGGCAAACTTAATGATCTCCTGATATCGAAGGGGGCGCGCGCCGACGAGCGATCGCCGTCAGTCGGCATGGCCCAGTGACGGCTGCCCGGCGCCGACGACCTGGCCGCTCTGGTCCCTACAAGTGGACAAGCCCGGCGGACGCAGGCATCGAGCACTTCGACGCCGCCGACGGACCGATCGGCGCCGCGCAGCCAGGCGATGTCCGGACACCGGCTCGCCTCACGACCCCCGAGCACTACTTCGGCATCGAGCCGCCACGAGGCCCGCTGATGGACCGCAGCAGCGTCACCTGCTGATCGACGGCGTCCAGGCCCTGGCCACGCCGGGACATGCGCGCGATCCGGTCCGGGGCACCGCGTCGGCCTGGTCATGGCCCAGCATGCGGCGAGCGAGAACACCTTACTTCCAGTCCATGCTGCGCGAGGCGGACCCGGCCCTGCCCGTGCGGTGACGCATGTCACAGGATGGCCCTCACCCACGACAAGGACCACCTCGCACCAAAGGCCGCCTTCCATCATCGGCCTGGGACACGGACCGCGTCCACTCGTGTCCAGGCCGTCCCTGCCGCCAGCTCGTCCCTCGCTGGACCCAGTCCACGTACGGCGCCGGACTGCACTGCTGCGCCAACGGTGCGACCGCCGAGGTATCGTGCTCGCCGCCGTGGCGTCACTCGTCGGACACCCTGCTCACGGCGGCTCCCGGTACCGCCGCACAGCCAATTTCTCCAAGGACGGACACACTGCCGTGCCCTTCAGCGACGACGCCAGCCACGGCACCAGTCACGCTGCGCCCCAGCACCCCAGCAGCACCTGGGACTGGTCGGCAGCCGCCACGCTCGTCACTCAAACTAATCTCCGCCAAGCGGCTCTGGCGCGCCCGACCCGATGGCGTACGCCATCACTAGTGTACGTCCCGTCGTCACCGCTCCGCCCTCACACAACCTCGATTACGGCATCCGGGAAGGGTCGGGTACAGCGCGCCGCGTCCTAGCCCGTCCAATGTGACCAGCGCAGACCCCGGTCATCCGCACACGCGCGCTGCGCGCGCTCTCCGGCGGCACGCCGCACCGCGCGACCCTCGGCTACGTCGGAGGGCACACACGGCACCCCTGGCTACCCCGCACCTCGGCGGACCCCGTACGAAGAGTCGCGCCCTGTCGCCAGGCGTAGCGGCCCGACACGGCCCACCGGTGGCGACTGCGCGTCCCTGGCTCACGGTCAGAGAGCCAGATCGGCGCACACTCGGGGCGCGGCGGCCGGCGTCGTCAGGCATGGTCGGGCCACGGCATCGCGGTCCCACCACGGCGTAGTCCCGCCCCAAAACAGTCGGACTCCACACCGCCTCAACTCCCGGATCGAGGCAGGTCCGTATCACCATCCCCCACCGAGGCCGGCCTGGCCAGGGACCGACCGCCGGCACGGGTGCGGCCGCGGTGAGCAGCTCGGGCACTCGGGGGCACCACCGGCCCATCTGAGGTGCTGGAGGAGGGGAACGAGCGGCGCCGTCGCGAGCTCCGACCCGTGCCGTGCTGAAGTGCTGTCCGGCAGCAGAGCCGCCCTGCGCGGCCGACGCCCTCCGCATCGCCGACTACTGGACGCCGCGCCCGAGCGTACGGGCAGGTGCTGCTACTAGGCACCTCCAGGCCGGGCGATCGCGCGCGCGTCTGCCGGCAGCGCACGCGTGCAGGTGGCACGCGGACAGCGGAGCACACCGCATGGTGGCGTGGCTGCGCGCACCGCGCTATCGCGGGCGCGAGCAGGTCACACTCCGTTCGAGGAGGAGGTCGCGGCGGAGGCCGCCGGCGGCGGACGCTGCCGCGGCGCTCACGGTCGTCCACGGCGCCGTGCTAGCGTCGCTGTGCCCGCCGCACGACCGCACAGCCCCGTGGGATCTCCCGCGCCCTCGTCGACCTGGCGGACTACGACTTCGAGACGCGTCGCAGCTCCCGTAGGTGAGTAGTGAGAGAGTCGGGATCGCACCCGAGCGTGCCTGCCCGAATGACGACTGGCTCACCCAGCTCGCAAGTGTGTATGGGTGGGTGGGTGACTGCGTGCACGCGCAACGGCGGGGAGGGCGCCGCGCGGCGACGGCCGGGACGCTCGTCGTCGTGCTGACCGCCGCGCCGCTGTCGCCGGCAAGGCCCGGAGCCCGCTGACGTATTACCGTCTGGGAAACCCAGTCACTCTTCGAGGAGTGGTGCGCGTCACGGGCACCGCACCGAACCAGTCGCCTCTCGCGCCGAGTGTGTCGAGGCGCACGCAGTCCTACCGAAGCCACCGAATCCGACACCGACCACGACCGCCGCCCCGCTCTCACGCCCTTCCGCTCCCACGCACGACGACGTGTACTCGCAACAGCGCACGGTGACGAAACAAACAGTCGGACTGGCTGCACGACGCGAGCCCCTCGCGCCGTGACCGGCGCCGTCGCGAGAGGTAGGAGTACGTGCCGCCGAACGCGCGCAGTCGGGCCTGCCTCGACACACCGGCGCGCTGCTCCGTGCACGCTGACCGGCACGCGGCCGCTCGCAGGCAGCGCTGCGGTCCAGTGGTGGCTGTTCGTACGCGCCAGCCCGCTCGAGCGGCGGCGTCCACCGGGGCCCGAACTCGCCCCTGCTGGCTGGGCGTCGCCGAGGTCGCGCCGCCGGTAAGTGCGCGTCGCACGGCCCGCTGGCTGGGACCTGCCCGCCGCCGACCCGGCGGCATCGGGACGGCGCCCTCCCGGACTGACTCAGCCCGGGCCCGACGCCGAGGAAGAGCTGCCCGGTGCGGCTCGCCCTTCGCCGGGGCTTCTGGTGGCCGCAGGCCTGCTGCCGTCCCGTAACCGGCCGCGACGGGCCAACCCGCAGATTCGGCGCTGGCCCGACGGGCCCGGCCGTTGCATCCTCGTCCTCGTGCCCGCACCGGCCCGCGGCCAAACTCGGTTCCAGTCGACGCCGCGCCGCGTCGACTGCTGGCGCACTCCGACTGGACGGCGGTGGTCTGCTGGGCCCGGCGGCTGCCGCGAGGAACCTGGGCGCCTGGGCGCGACGACCGCAGTCGCCCTCGTCTCCGAGGCCGACTGGGCGCAGGACACAGATCGACGCGATCCTGGACCGAATCGCCCGGCACTCACCCCGCACGTCGACGGCATCGTCCACGCGGCGGGCGTGGCGGCCGGCGGGCTGAAATCGCCCGGCGCGGACGCGCCGCGATGCGGCGCGCCTCGGCGGCGAAGATCACGCACGGCGCCCTGCTCGTCGAGCGGATCGTCGGAACGCGGACGCAGCCGCCTTCGTGGCCGATACTGCTCGTGCCACTGTGGCCGCACTCGGCGGCTCGGCCAGCTCGACTACGCGGTCTGGCCGCGAACGCCCTGTTGGACGGCTTCGCCGGCCGCTCAGACGACGGGACGACGGTGCGCATCGGCATCGACTGGGACATCTGGAGGCGAGGCCGGCATGGCCCTCGGGACGCTGGGAGAGCGACGCCCGTCACCAGGCCCACCTCGCCGTCGGCCTGGCGGTCAAGGAGGGCCGGCGTCTGTTCGGCGGGCTCTGCACCTGCAACTGCCGCCAACTGCTCGTCTCCCACGACGGACATCGAGCGGGCCCGAGTTCTATGCGGGGTCCGCCGCAGTGGCCGAGGCAGTGGATGCCGACACCGACGGCGCCGCCGACACAGCTCACGGATGGCTCTGCGCTGCTGGAGCTGGACGAGCTCGACCACGGCCGCTCGCTCTACGACCTGGGCGCGGACTCGCTGACGATGATCGACCTGATCAGCACCGTGGAGGACCGCTTCGGGATCGAGCTGGAGCTCTCCGCGGCTGAGGCACCGCGTCAGGCCTGGAGGGATCCTCTCCCGCCTGGACGAGGCCCGCGCGCCCGGCCGCCCGGGACACGGGTCCCGTCTCCGTCGAGGTCTGGCAGCAGGGCACCGGGACGCGACGTCCTGTGCCTGGTCCACACCGGTCGGGCCCGCGCGACATCCAGGCGTACCGCGCGCCTGGTCGCGGAGCTCGACCCGGCCCTGACCGTCGCCTGATCGCCGACCCGGCGCTCTCGCTCGCCGCCGGACGCACCCGGCTGGACGCTGGCCGAGCGGGCGCGCGCGTCGAGAGGCCCTGGAGGCCCGCTTTCCCACGCACGGCAGTTCGGCCGCCCGCCGGCGCGGCGGGCTGGTCCTTCGGCGCCGTGGGTGGCGCTGAGCATGGCCGCCGAGGCGGAGCGCGCGGGGCCGCCCGGCCGCCGGTCTCCAACCCTCATCGACCCGCCCGCCGCCGGGCGCCGGGGACGCCTCTCCGCACGTACGACGACACTCAGCTCGAAGCCGGTCTTCGCGCACGAGCCTGGGCCAGGGCGGCACGAGCCGCGAGGCGACACGGCCTACGCCCGAAAGCCTGGCCACTGCTGCCGGGCCAAACCTGGCCGCGATGACGGACCACGACGCTGCCGCGCCTGCCACGACCCTCGCTAACTCTGCCGGTACGGCATAAGCCGCTCCGGCTAGGGCCCGAGAAGCCGACCACCGCCTCGCCGCCACGGAACCTGGCCACGACGCCGTCTGACCTGACTCACTCCGGGTCCGGACAGCAGCAGGCGAACCCAACAGAAGCAGCTGCGCAGCGTTATGCATACCAAGTTGCTCGCGGACCCGCATAGCACACGTCGAGGGAGCTCTCTCGTTTTCCTCCTCCTCCCCCACCCCCAGCCCCGCACGTTGTTTCTGTTCGTTGTTGTCTGAGACGGAGAATCACTCACGGTATATTCCGTCCGGCAACTGGTGCTCCCACAGCCGCTGTGCCTCGGCGACCGGTAATCGGCGTCGGCAGGTCGGACACCGGCCGCTCCGCCAGCCACACCCGGTCTCGGGGTCCGTGGCGAGGCGCGGCAGCTCGTGGTCCGTCATCGCGGGCCAGGTTGGCCCGGCAGCAGTGGGCCAGGGCGTTCGGCGCGTAGGCCGTCCGCCTCGCGGCTCGTGCCGCCCTGGCCCAGCTCGTGCGCGAAGACCGCTTCGAGCTGAGTGTCGTCGTACGTGCGGAAGAGGCGTCCGGCGCCCGGCGGCGGCGGGTCGATGAGGTGGAGACCGGCGGCCGGGCGGCCCGCGCGCTCCGCCTCGGCGGCCATGCTCAGCGCCACCCCACGCGCCGAAGGACCAGCCCGCCAGCCGGCGGCGCCAACTGCCGTGCGGGAAGCGGGCCTCCAGGGCCTCCTCGTACGCGCGCGCCCGCTCGGCCAGCGTCCAGCCGGGTGCGTCCGGCCGCGAGAGCGCCGGGTCGGCGATCAGGCAGACGGTCAGGGCCGGGTCGAGCTCCGCGACCAGCGCGCGGTACGCCTGGATGTCGCCGCCGACCGGGTGGACCAGGCACAGGACGTCGCGTCCGGTGCCCTGCTGCCAGACCTCGACGGAGACGGGACCCGTGTCGGGCGCCGGGGCGCGGGCCTCGTCCAGGCGGGAGAGGATCTCCTCCAGGGCTGACGCGGTGGCTCAGCCCGCGAGAGCTCCAGCTCGATCCCGAAGCGGTCCTCCACGGTGCTGATCAGGTCGATCATCGTCAGCGAGTCCGCGCCCAGGTCGTAGAGCGAGGCGGCCGGGTCGAGCTCGTCCAGCTCCAGCCAGCGGCAGAGCCATTCCGTGAGCTGTTCGGCGGCGCCGTCGGTGTCGGCATCCACTGCCTCGGCCACTCCCCCGGCGGACCCCGCATAGAACTCGCGGGCCCGCTCGATGTCCGTCGTGGAGACGAGCAGTTGCGGCAGTTGCAGTTGCAGAGCCCGGCCGAACAGACGCCGGCCCTCCTTGACCGCCAGGCCGACGGCGAGGTGGGCCTGGTGACGGGCGTCGCTCTCCAGCGTCCCGAGGGCCATGCCGGCCTCGCTCCAGATGTCCCAGTCGATGCCGATGCGCACCGTCGTCCCCGTCGTCGGAGCGGCCGGCGAAGCCGTCCAACAGGGCGTTCGCGGCCGCGTAGTCGAGCTGGGCCGATGCCGCCGAAGTGGGGCGGACATGGACGAGCAGTTACGCCACGAAGGCGGGTGCGTCGCGTTCGACGATCCGCTCGACGAGCAGGGGCGCCGCGTATCTTCGCCGCCGAGGCGCGCCGCATCGCGGCCCGCGTCGCGCCGGGCGATCAGCCCGCCGGCCGCCACGCCCCGCCGCGTGGGACGATGCCGTCGACGTGCGGGGTGTGGCCGGGCGATCCGGTCCCAGGATCGCGTCGATCGGGTCCTCGGCCAGGTCGGCCTCGACGAGGGCGACGCGGTCCGCCCAGGGCGCCAGGTCCTCCGGCAGCCGGGGGCGGCGGGCCAGCAGGACCACCCGGCAGTCGGAGTGCTCCAGCAGCCACGCGGCGGCGCTGGAACCGATGCCGCCGGTGGCCACCGAGGACGAGGTGCACGGCCGGGCCCTCGGGCAGCGCCGACGGGGCCGTCGCGGCCGGTACGGGGACGGGCAGCAGGGCCTGCCGCCACCAGAAGCCCCGGCGAAGGGCGAGCCGCCGGGGGCAGCTCTTCCTCGGCGTCGGCCCGGGCGAGCAGGTCCGGGAGGGCGGCCGTCCAGCCGGCCGGGTCGGCGGCGGGCAGGTCCAGCCAGCGGCCGTCGACGGCGCACTCCTGCGGCGCGACCTCGGCGACGCCCGCCAGCAGGGCGAGTTCGGGCCGGTGGACGCCGCCCTCGACGGGCTGGGCGCCGTACGACAGCCACCACGGCCGCAGCCGGGCGGCGAGCGGCGTGCCGGTCACGGCACGGAGCAGCGCGGCCGGTGTGTCGAGGCAGGCCCACTGCGCGCGTTCGGCCGACTCCTCGCCGACGGCGCCGGTCACGGCGAGGGGCAGCGCGTGCAGCCAGTCGACGGTTCCGTCACCGGGGAGGGCGTCGAGCACCCGGCGGAGCGACACGGCGTCGGTCGGATCGGCTTCGTAGACGTCGTCCTCGACCCGCGCGAAGGACTTCGCGGCCGTGACGCGCACCACCCTGTCCCAGACGTACGTCAGCGGGCGCAGGGCCTCCGGCGACAGCGGCGCGTCGGTCAGCACGACGAGCGTCCCGGGCCGCGCCGGCGCGGCGCCCCTCCCGGCCCGGTGCAGCCGTACCCACTGCGGCTGGTGGAGCCAGTCGGATTCGGGCAGCCGCTCGGGCGATCCCGAACTCTCCAACTCACCTACGGGAGCGACGCGTTCGAAGTCGTAGTCCGCCAGGTCGAACGAGGGCGGCGGGAAGTCCCACGGGGCCTGTGCGGGTCCGGCGGGCCAGCGGACGGCACGGCCGGCCGTGAAGGCCGCGGCCAGCTCCGCCGCCGTGCGGCCCTCCGCCGCGATCTCCTCCTCGACCGGAGTGACCTCGCGCCCGGCGACGGTGCGCAGCCACGCCACCGCGGTGGCCGCGTCCGCGCACACCGCCGCGGCGCGCCGGCGACGCGCCGGACGCCCGGCCTGGAGGTGCCGCAGCACCTGCCCGTACGCCTCGGGGCGGGCGGTCAGGTAGTCGGCGATGCGGAGGGCGTCGGCGCGCAGGGCCCCCTCGCTGCTGCCGGACAGCATCAGGCACGGCACGGTCGGAGCCGCGACGGCGCCGTCGTTCCCCTCCTCCAGCACCAGATGGGCGTTGGTGCCCCCGATGCCGAAGCTGCTCACCGCGGCCACCCGTGCCGGGCGGTCGGCCGGCCAGGGCCGGGCCTCGGTGGGGATGGTGAACGGACCTGCCTCGATCCGGGAGTTGAGGCGGTGGAAGTCGACGTTGGGCGGGACGACGCCGTGGTGGACCGCGAGCGTGGCCCGGACCATGCCGACGACGCCGGCCGCCGCGCCCAGGTGCCCGATCTGGCTCTTGACCGAGGCCAGGGCGCAGTCGCCGGGCGTGTCGGGGCCGAACGCCTGGCGCAGGGCGGCGACTTCGACGGGGTCGCCGAGCGGGGTGCCGGTGCCGTGGGCCTCGACGTAGCCGAGGTCGGCGGCGGTGCGGCCGGAGCGGCGCAGCGCGGTGCGGATGACCTCGCGCTGTCCGGCGAGGGACGGCGCGCTGTAACCGACCTTCCCGGAGCCGTCGTTGTTGAGGGCGGAGCCGGTGACGACGGCGTACACGGTGTCGCCGTCGCGGCGCGCCAGGCGCAGCGGTTTGAGGACGACGGCGCCGACGCCGCTGGCGCCGATGGTGCCGCTGGCGTCGTCGCTGAAGGGCCGGCAGTGGCCGTCCTTGGAGAAGATGTGCTGCGGCCGGTACCGGTAACCGCCGGTGAGCAGGGTGTCGACGAGGACGCCGGCGGCGAGCACGACCTCGGCGTCGCCCTGGCGCAGCAGTCCGGCGCCGACGTGGACGGCCACGAGGGAGCTGGCGCAGGCGGCCTGGACGGTGAACGCCGGTCCGGTCAGGCCGAGATGGAAGGCGGCCTTGGTGGCGAGGTAGTCCTTGTCGTGGTGGAGGGCCATCTGGAAGGAGTCCGGCAGCAGGGCCGGGTCCGCCTCGCGCAGCATGGACTGGAAGTAGGTGTTCTCGCCGCAGCTGGCGACCAGGCCGACGCGGTGCCCGGCCGGATCGGCGATGCCGGCGTGGGCCAGGGCCTGGACGCAGGTCATCAGCAGGTGACGCTGCTGCGGGTCCATCAGCCGGGCCTCGTGGCGGCTGATGCCGAAGTGCTCGGGGTCGAAGGCGAGCAGGCCGGACATCTGGCTGCGGGCGCCGATCAGTCCGTCGGCGGCGTCGAAGTGCTCGATGCCGCGTCCGCCGGACTCCACGAGGGACCAGAAGGCGGCCAGGTCGTCGGCGCCGGGCAGCCGTACGGCCATGCCGACGACGGCGATCGGCTCGTCGGCCGCGCCCCCTTCGATATCAGGAATCATAAGTTCCGCATCAGGCGTGCCCCGGTCCACGAAGGCGGCGAGGCGGCGGATCGTGACGTGCTCGAACAGGTCCGGTATGCCGATGTCCAGGCCGAGTTCGGTGGTGCAGCGCAGGTGGAGGCGCATCAGGCCGAGGCTGGTGGCGCCCGCGTCGAAGAAGCGCTCGTCGGGGCCGACGGGCCGGCCGATCACCTCCTCGAACAGCGCGGACAGCTGTGCCTCGCGCGGGGTGAGGGCGGGCAGGGCCGGAGTACCCGCCGACAGGTCCTCGCCGGGCGCGGCGAGGGCGCGCCGCCGGTCCAGCTTGCCGCTGGGGGTCAGCGGCAGGGCCGTTACACGGCGGTAGCGGGCGATACGGACGTAGCCGGGGAGCAACTCACCCAGATGGGCGGTGAGTTCATCGGGGTCGGGCGTCGCGCCCCGGCACTCGACGCAGGCCGTCAGCCGGCCGTCGTCGAGGACGACCACGGCGTTGACGATCGCGGGGTGGCGCAGCAGCGCCGCCTCGATCTGGCCCAGTTCCAGCCGGTGTCCGCTGAGTTTGACCTGTTGGTCGTCGCGGCCGAGGAAGTGCAGCAGCCCGTCGTGGCCGAAGCGGGCCCGGTCACCGGTGCGGTAGAAGAACCCGAGGCCGGGCAGTTCGGTGAACCGGGTGCGGTTGAGCTCCTCGTCGTCCGCGTAGCAGGGCGCGGCCATGGGCCCGCCGATGAGCAGGTCGCCGGGGCAGCCGGGCGGTACGGGCTGCCCGGCGTCGTCGACGACGCGCAGCCGGGCGCCGGCGGCGGGCCGCCCGATGGCCGGTCGCTCCGGCCAGCCCGCCGGGTCGCCGTCCAGGCACAGGCTGCTGACGACGTGGGTCTCGGTCGGCCCGTAGTGGTTGAACAGCCGCGCCCCGGGCAGCCCGGCGAACCAACGGCGGATGGCGTCGGTGCACACCAACTGCTCACCCGCGGTGACCACTTCGCGCAGCCTGCCGGGGTACACGCCGCGGCGTACGGCGTGTTCGGCGAGCAGTTGCAGGGCGACGTAGGGCAGGAAGAGGCGCTCGATGCCGGCGGTTTCGAGCTGGTCGAGGAGCGCGGGCGCGTCCCGCCGCCAGCCGGGGCGGGCCAGGTGCAGGCAGCCGCCGCCGCAGAGCGTGGAGAAGATCTCCTGGAAGGAGACGTCGAAGGAGAGCGCGGAGAACTGCTGGGTGACCGCGCCGGGGGCGAGGGAGCCGTCCGTGGCCTGCCAGTGCAGCAGGTCGGACAGGGTGCGGTCGGGAACCTGGACGCCCTTGGGGGTGCCGGTGGAGCCGGAGGTGAACAGCAGGTAGAGCGGCTCGGCGGCGTCGTGCGGCACGAAGGCGGGGGCGGGCGCCGGCGCGTCGGCGAGGACGACGCGGTGGCGCGGCAGGCCGTCGGGGACGACCTCCTCCGTCACGCCCGTCCCGTCCGGCGGCACCAGGACGCACAGCGGCCGTGCCCGCTCCAGGGTCTGCCGGAGCAGGGCCGGGGGGTAGGCGGGGTCGAGCGGTACGGCGGTGAGGTTGATCCGGGCCAGCGCCAGCAGTGCCACGACGTGTTCGGGCGAGGGCTCCAGGAGCAGGGCGACGCGGCGCGGTCCGCCGTCGGCCGCCAGAGCGCCCAGCTCCGCCGCCAACGCGGCGGCGTGCGCGTCGAGTTCGGCGTAGGTGAGGGTGCGGCCGTCCCAGGCGAGCGCGGGTGCGTCGGGGGTGGCCCGGACCTGGCGGGCGAAACCTTCGGCGACGGTGGTGAAGGCGGGCTCCACCGGTTCGCCGCGGCCGTGGTCGGGCAGGGCGGCGCGGTGCGTGGCGACGAGCTCGGCCAGGGTGGCGGTCCCGCCGTCGGCGAGACGGTCCAGCCCCTGCCGGAACAGGCCGGCCAGGGCCTCGGCGTCGGCCGCCGTGAAGTGGTCGGCGGCGTACTCCCAGAGGCAGTCGAAGCCGTTCTCGTGCTCGATCACCGAGAGGGTCAGCGGGCACTTGGCCTCGGCCGGGGCGAGCCACACGGGGCGGGTGTCGCAGCCGGGCAGGGCGAGGGCGGCGAAGTCGGTGTTCTCCAGGACGAACAGGACGTCGAACGGGCTCTGTCCGGCGGCGAACCGCCGGTCGGCGAGGACGTCGGCGAGCGCCACGTCCTGCCGGTCGAGCACCGCGCGGGCGCCGTCGGCCAGGCGCAGCAGCTGGGCGCGCAGGTCTTCGTCGTGCCGCAGGTCGAGCGGGAGCAGCACGGTGTTGGCGAACATGCCGACGCTGCCCTCGAATTCCTGGACGGGCCGGCCCGACACGGGGGCGGCGACGCGCGGCCGGGCGCGGCCGGTGACGCCGTACAGGCTCCAGGCGAAGACGCCGAGCAGCAGCTGGAAGCGGGTCAGGCCGAGCTCGGCGCCGAGCCGGTCGAGGGTGACGCGCAGACCGGCGTCGAGCGGGACGTGCAGCAGCCGCCCTTCGGGCCCGGCCTCGGGGCGGGCGGGCTCCAGGGGCGCGGCCGGCTCGTCGGACGCGTCGAAGTGGTCGCGCAGCGCGGCGCGTTGCTCCGCACAGGCCGGGTGGGCGGACCATGCGCTCTGCCAGGCCGCATGGTCGAGCGGGGTGGGTACGGAGGAGCGCTCCGGCGGTTCGGTGCCGTTCACCAATGCCGCGTAATCGGCGGAGAGTTCGCCGAAGAGGACGCTCAACGACCAGCCGTCGACGGCGATGTGGTGCAGGTGCAGCAGCAAGTGCCCACCGCCGTCGGCCGATTGCATCCAGCGGGTCCGCAGCATGCGCGGCACCGCCAGGTCGAAGGGCTCGGCGAAGAAGCGCCCGGCGGCCTCGCGCCAGTCGCCGTCCTCCTGCCCGGGGTCCGTCCACGGGTCGTAGGGGGCGCCGACGGCCTGGAGGAGCCCCTCGGGGCCGGTCGTGAAGCCGGTGCGCAGCGCCGCGTGGCGCTCCACGAGCCGGCGGAGGGCTTCGCGCAGTGCGGCGGTGTCCACGGTGCCGTCGATGCGGAAGGCCTGTCCGACGTTGTAGGCGCGGGAGTGCGGAGCGCGCTGCTGGAGGAGCCAGAGACGCTGCTGCTCGGAGGTGGCGGGCGCGGTGCGCGCGTGGGTGCGGGCGGGCAGCGTCGGATACACGCCGGTGCGCTCCCCGGCCTCGATCTCCTCGGCCAGGCGGGCGAAGTCGGCGTCCAGAACGAGGTTCTGGGGCAGGTCACGGGCCCAACGACGACGTACTTCGAAGCGGAGTCGCAGGGCCTTGAGCGAGTCGCCGCCGCAGGCGATCCAGCGGTCGCCGAGCCGGGGGGGCCGTCCCGCCCAGGATCTCGCCAGCCAGGGCGAGGAGTTCGCGCTGGACGGCGGTGGCGGCCGGGCCGGTGGTGCCGGCGGGCCGCCAGGGTTCGCCGGCCCGGGCGGACAGCGCCTTCTGGTCGACCTTGCCGTTGCCGGTGAGCGGCAGCGCCTCGACCAGGTGGGTGCGGTGCGGACGCATGTAGGAGGGCAGGGTGGCGGCCAGGTGGCGCTCGTAGCCCTCGTACGCGAGGTCGTCGCCGAGGACGACGTACGCCACCAGTTCGTTGACGCCGTGCGTCTCGTCGCGGTGGGCGCCGACGTGGGCCTGGCGCACGGCGGGGTGGGTGAGGATCTGCCGTTCCAGCTCGCCGGGTTCGATGCGGAAGCCGCGGACCTTGACCTGCCGGTCGGCGCGCCCGACGTGGACGACCTGTCCGGCGGCATCGAGGCGTACGAGGTCGCCGGTGCGGTACCAGCGCCGCTCGCCGCCGTCGTGCCAGGGCAGGCGGACGAAGCGGCGCCCGGTCTCCTCGGGCAGGTTGCGGTAGCCGGCGGCCAGCGCCTCGCCGGCGAGGAGGAGTTCGGCGAGCTCGCCGGGGGCGGCCGCGCGGGTGCCGTCCTCGGCGGCCAACAGGGCGTCCGTGCCGGGGAGTTCGCGGCCGATGGGCACCACGTCGCCGTCGAAGTCGCGGGGGATGGGGTGGATCAGGGCGAAGGTGGTGGCCTCGGTCGGGCCGTAGACGTTGTACAGCTGGGTGTCCGCGTCGGCGTTGTGCCGGTACCAGGCGCGGATGATCGGGGCGTTGAGCTGTTCGCCGCCGACGAGCACCCGGCCGGCGCCGGCGAAGCAGTCCGGCAGCTTGTCGACGACGGCGTTGAAGAGGGCGACGGTGATGAAGACGGTGTCGATGCGCTCGCGGCGCAGCGCGGCGGCGAGCCGGTCGGGGGTCTGGACGTCCCCGTCGCCGAGGACGACGCAGCAGCCGCCGGTCAGCAGCGGCGCCCAGATCTCGAAGCTGATGGCGTCGAACGCCGGGTTGGACAGGCAGGCGTGGCGGGCGGCGGGCGGGCCGGGGCGGAGCCAGCCCGGCCGGGCCAGGCGCAGGATGCCGGCGTCGCGGACCTCGACGCCCTTGGGGCGGCCGGTGGTGCCGGAGGTGTAGAAGACGAACGACACGCCGTCGGGGGCGGGTTCGGCGGGCGGCGTGCCGTCGTCGGCCGCCGTCAGTTCGCCGACGGCCAACGGCAGCACGCCGTCCGGCAGTTCGGCGGGCGGCGTGCCGTCGTGGAGCAGGGCCGTGCAGCCGGCGTCGGCCAGGATGTGGGCGCGGCGCTCGGGCGGGCTCTGGGCGTCGAGCGGGACGACGACCGCGCCGAGCCGCAGGATGCCGAGCATGGCGCAGACCAGGTGCCGGGAGCGGGGCAGGCAGACGGCCACGGCCTGGCCGGGACGTACGCCCCGGTGGCGCAGGGCGCGGGCGACGGCGGCGGAGGCGGCGTCGAGGGCGGCGTAGTCGAGGGCGTGGTCGCCGTCGCGGACCGCGATCGCCTCGGGGGTGCGGCGTGCCTGGTCGAGTACGGCCGCGGCGAGAGTGGTGGGTGCGGTGTTCATCGTGCCTCCAGCCCGGGGGCCGGGTTGTGGTGCGGGTGGCCGGACGGGCCGGCGAGAAGGGCGAATTCGGCCTCGATGCGGGCGGCGACCTGCGGGATGTGCTCGTTTTCGAGCATGTCCCAGTGGCCGCAGGGGACCGGTTCGACGACGAGGCCGTTCTTGGCGCGGCGGTGCCAGAAGTCCCGTATGCCGCGCAGGACGGAGGTGTCGTCACCGTCGCCGCCGCCCGCGGCCTGCATGAGCACCAGGCGGGCCGCGGTCGCGGGGGCCGCGTAGTCGCGGGTGCTGAGCCGGTTGTGGTTGTAGATGCGGAAGTACTGCTCGATCTGCCGGTCGTCGATCCCGGGGTACATGCCGTTGAACCGGACGAGCTTGTCGCGGAACTCGTCGAAGCCCGCCGGTTCGACGGCCCTCCGCTCGGCCTCGTCGTCGGTGGCCAGGGTGTCGAGGAGGACGACGCTCAGGTCCGTGCGGCCCGCCTCGGCCAGGCGGCGGCCCATCTCGTGGGCGACCAGGCCGCCGTAGGAGAGCCCGGTGAGCACCAGCGGCCCGTCGGCCGGCAGTTCGATGAGGCGCAGGTACGCCTCGGCCATGGCCTCGACCGTGGGCAGGAACGATTCCCCGGGGTTGACGCCGGGCGACTGGATGCCGTGGACGCCGTAGCCGTCGGGCAGGGCCTTGGCGAGGGAGAGGTAGCAGAAGGCGGTGCCGCCGGCCGGGTGGACGCAGACCACCCGGCCGCGGCCGTCGCCCTCGCGGAAGGTGATGAGGTTGCTGTCCGGCCCGGAGGGAGTGTCCTGGCGCAGGAGTCCGCCGAGGTCCTCGATGGTGGGGTGGAGCATGATGTCGCGCACCGACAGGGTGCGGCCGAATGCCTCGCGCACGGCGTGGACGAGCTTGACGGCGGAGACGGAGGTGCCGCCGATGTCGAAGAAGCTGTCGCGGATGCCGATGGCTGGGTGCAGCAGCAGGTCCCGCCATATCTGATAGAGCGTCAGCTCGATGCGGTCGCGCGGGCCGGCCTGGTTGACGGCGGCGGGGCCGCCGCTGCGGGCGTGCGCCAGCAGCGCCGCCCGGTCGGGCTTGCCGTTGGCGGTCTGCGGGATCTCCGGCAGCTCGACGAAGAGCGCGGGCACCATGTACTCCGGCAGCCGCGGGGCGAGCGCGGCCCGCCACTCGCCCTGGGGCAGCGGCGCGGCCCCCGTCGCGGACGGCGAAGGCGACCAGACGCGGCTCGCCGGCCCCGTCCTCGTCCGCGAGCACCACCGCGGCGCGCACCCGCGGCAGTTCGCGCAGGGCGGCCTCGACCTCGCCCGGCTCGACACGGAAGCCGCGCACCTTGACCTGGTCGTCGCCGCGGCCGACGAACTGCAGGGTCCCGTCGGCCAGCCACCGGACCAGGTCCCCGGTCCGGTACATCCGCTCCCCCGGCGCGGCGGGGTCGGGCACGAAGCGCGACGCGGTCAGCCCCGGCCGCCCCAGGTAGCCCCGGGCCACGCCCGCGCCGCCGACGTAGAGCTCGCCCGTCACCCCGACCGGCACCGGCCGCAGCCGCTCGTCGAGCACGTGCGCGCGGGTGTTGGCGACCGGCCGGCCGATGGGGGCGCGGCGCGGCAGCGGGCGCGGGTCGAGGTGGGCGGTGCAGTAGAGGGCCGTCTCGGTGGGCCCGTAGCCGTTGAGGATCCGCAGCCCGGGCAGGGCGCGCTCCAGGCGGTGCAGGGTGTCCTCGGGCAGCGGCTCCAGACCGGTCAGCAGCCGGCGCAGGGCCAGCCCGGCCAGGCGTTCCGCGGGCGCCTCGCCGAGCCATCGGACGTAGGCCGGGGGCAGCAGGATCTGGACGACGCGGTGGACGCGCATCCAGTCGGTCAGCGCCCCGGGGTCGCCGCGCACCTCGTCCGGCACCAGGTGCAGGACGCCCCCGGTGACCAGCGGCAGCAGCAGTTCCTGCACGGACGCGTCGAAGCCGATGCCCGGCCACATCGCCATCGCCGCGCCGGGCGTGGTGCCGAAGCGGGAGGTCCAGTAGTCGATCAGGTTGAGGATGCCGCGGTGGGTGGCCATGACGCCCTTGGGACGGCCGGTGGAGCCCGAGGTGTAGATGACGTACGCCAGGTGGTCCGGCTCGGCGTCCGTGCCGGGGTCCTCGTCGGAGGTGCCCTCGGCCGCGACGGCGGACAGCGAGGTCCAGCCCGCGGGCGGCTCCTGGGCGTCGCTGAGCACCAGGGCCGGGGCGGCGTCCTCGACCATGTGCGCCAGCCGCGCCCCGGGCAGGGCCGGGTCGAGCGGGAGGTAGGCGGCGCCGGCCTTGAGGATGCCCAGGATGCCGACGACGAGCGCGGCCGAGCGGCCCGTGTGCAGGCCGACCACCTGGTCGCGGCCGACGCCGCGGGCGATCAGGGCGTGGGCGAGCCGGTTGGCGTGCCGGTCCAGCGTGGCGTAGTCGAGCCACTCGTCGCCGCAGACGAGCGCGGGCGCCATGGGGCGTTCGCGCACCTGCGCCGCGAAGCGCCCGGCCAGGCCCCCGGGGCCGGCGGGCAGCGCGGTGGCGTTCCACTCCGCCAGCCGGCGGTGGTCCCCGGCGTCGAGCAGGGAGAGCGCGGCCGCCTCCCGGTCGGGGTCCGCGGCCATCTGTTCCAGGACCTGCCGCAGGTGGCGGCCGTACCGCTCGGCCGTCGCGGCGTCGAAGAGGGCGCTCGCGCAGTCGAGGGTGCCGACGAGACGGCCGTCCTGCTCCGTCATCGACAGGGTCAGGTCGTACGCGGTCGCGGTGCGGTCCGTCTCCAGCGGCTCCGCCTCGACGCCGGGCAGGACCGGTACGGCTTCCTCCGCCCGCCAGGCGAACACGGCCTGGAACAGCGGGGTGCGGTCCAGGCTGCGGGCCGGCCCGACGAGCTCGACGACCTGCTCGAAGGGCAGTTCCCCGTGGGCCGTGGCGCCCGCCTCCGCATCACGGGTCCGCTCCAGGAGAGCGGCCGCCGTCGGGGCACCGGAGAGGTCGATCCGCAGGGCCAGGGGGTTGGCGAACGGGCCCACGACGCCCTCGTCCCCGGGGCGCCGGCCGGCGGCGGACGTGCCGATCACGACGTCGCGCTGCCCGGACAGCCGCGAGAGCAGCAGGGCCCAGCCGGCGAGGACGGTCGTGGACAGGCCGGTGCCGTGGCGGCGGCCCAGGGTCCGCAGGGCGGCGGTCAGTTCGGCGTCGAGGACGAGCGGCACGCGGCCGCCGCGGTGGTCCCGCGTGGCGGGGCGTGGGCGGTCGGTGGGGAGTTCCAGCAGTTCCGGCGCCCCGTCGAGGGCCGTGCGCCAGTACGCGGCCGCCTCGTCCGGGACGCCGTCGGCCGCCTCCGCGCGCTGGCGGGCGGCGTGGTCGGCGAAGCGGAGGGGCAGCGGCGGCAGCGGGTCGTCCGCGCCGTCGCGGAAGGCGGCGTAGAGCGTGCCGAGCTCCCGCGCGAGCAGGGCCGCGGACGCATCGTCGGCGACGATCCGGTGCAGCGTCAGCAGCAGGACGTGCTCGTCGGCGGTGAGGACGAGCAGGCGGCCGCGGGCCAGCGGCCCCCGCGTCAGGTCGAACGGCGCGGTGGCCTCCTCCTGCCGCAGGGCGGCCACGCGCTCCTCCGCGCCGGGCCCGGTGAGGTTCCGGAGGTTCCGGAGGTTCCGGAGGTTCCGGAGGTTCCGGAGGTTCCGGAGGTTCCGGAGGTCCTGGACGAGCAAGGGGAAGCCCGCGTCGGCGGGACCGGTCTGCTGGCACGTCTCGCCGGCCACGGTCACCAGCCGGGTGCGCAGCACGTCGTGGCGGGCGGCGAGCGCGTCCAGCGCCCGGGCCAGCGCCGCGCGGTCGAGCCGGCCGCGCAGCCGCAGGGCCAGCGGCAGGTGACACGCCTCACCGGCGCCCTCGATCTGGCTCAGGAACCACAGCCGTTGCTGGGCGAAGGACAACCGCACCGGCGCGGTACGGTCCGCCGACGACTCGGCGGACGGCTCGGGGGTGGAACGGTGGAACGCTGGATTGGCCGGCAAAGCTCGCCCTTCCCTTGGCGGGAGTCTTTCCTGTGGGTGCGGGTGACGACGGAACGTTCGGCGGGAGGGGCGGGCGCGCGGTGGTCGCGCGGTGGTGGAGACCCTGGCCCGGTCGGCCCGCGCGCGGGCGCGCGAGCGGCGGCAGCGGCGTCGTCGTCCTCGGCGGGCGTCGGTTCGCCACCGCCTCAACTGGTCATGACGCGCACTCACTTTCTTGCTCGCACTGATCACGTGTGCGACACATCGATCATTGTTGAGGCGACAAACGGTGTCAATGGCCAATTGACGCCGTCCCGACTCCTCGCAAATCGGAAATATCACCTCAAGTGCACTGGAAACACCCGCCGTTGACCACGCATTCCAGCCATCGGCGAGCGATCCCGACGAGGCGGACCGCGGCCCGTCCGAAGCCGCCCGGAGACTTTTTGGTTCACGCGCATCCGTAATGACACGGACCCCGGCCCGGAATGCCTGCCACCGGAAACCGGCGTTCCACCCCATCGACGCACCGGCGAATCCTCCGGAACGGCGCCACACCCCCGCCGGGACCGCACGAAATCCAGCGAGCGACACCTCTCTCCGGCTGCGCCGCACCGGCTCCGGGACCCTGCCGTCCCAAGGGGACCGACCGGTCGGATTCCCTTGCGGAATCCCACGAAATGAATTTCCGATTCCGCCCGTCCGGCCAAGTCAGAACGGTGCGGCGGCAATTCGGACCGGCCCGCTCCGGCGATTTTGATGACGCTTCAATTTCCTTTCCCTCTGCATCATCCTGCCAACTTCTTGTGGCACCCCGAATTCCGTGCGATACCGATCCCACCCACACGGAAATCCAGGACAACGGGGGCGTCATGAAACGGTCCGAGTACGTCAGCTTCGATGCGGTCGGCCTGGCCGGCCTGGTCGCCCGCGGGGAGGTGAGCCCCGCCGAGCTGGAGCAGGCGGCGCTCGCCGCGGCGGACGCGGTCAATCCGCGGATCAACGCCGTCGTGGAGACCTGGCCGGGCGAGGACGTACCGGTCCCGGGCAGCTCCCCGCTGGCCGGAGTGCCGTTCCTCATCAAGGACCTGGGCGTCACCATGGCGGGCAAGCGGGCCGAGTGCGGCAGCCGTCTCGCGTCCGGCGTCGCCGCCCGCGCCGACTCGTTCCTGATGCGGCGCTTCCGCCGGGCCGGCCTGGTGACGTTCGGCCGCACCAACTCGCCCGAGATGGGCTTCAGCCTCACCACCGAGCCCGTTCTCCACGGCGCCGCCCGCAACCCCTGGGACACCGCGCTGAGCGCCGGCGGCTCCAGCGGCGGCGCCGCGGCGGCCGTCGCCGCCGGGATCGTCCCGGTCGCCCACGCCACCGACGCCGGCGGCTCGATCCGCGTACCGGCCGCCTACAACGGCCTGTTCGGGCTCAAGTCGACGCGCGCACGGGTCTCCCCGGGCCCCGAGGTGGACGAGGCGTACAGCGGCCTCGCCGTGCACGGCAGCGTCAGCCGCACCGTGCGCGACAGCGCGGCGCTGCTCGACCGCATCCAGGGCCCGGAGCCCGGCGACGCCTACGTCGCCCCGCGGCCCGTCCGCCCCTACCTCGACGAGGTGTCCCGGCACCCGGGCTCCCTGCGCATCGGCGTCCTCACCCACCCCTGGGGCGGCCGCGCCACGACGCCGGCCGTCGCCGAGGCCGTCGCCCGCACGGTGGCGCTGCTGGAGCACCTGGGCCACCGCGTGGAGGAGGCCACGGTCGAACTCGGGGCGGGCTGGGAGGAGTTCGTCGTCGGCAACGCCCGGCTGTGGTGCGCGCACCTGACCGCGATGGCGAACGGCCTGGCCACCGCCCTCGACCGCACCGTCGACGCCGGCACCCTCGAACCCGTGCTCCTCGCCTGCTACGCCTACGGCCGGCGGATGACCGCGGAGGACCTGGTCGACGCGTTCGCGATGCGCAACCGGGTCTCCCGCGCCCTGGGCCGGCACTTCGCCGACTACGACGTCCTGCTGGCCCCGACCCTGCCCGAACTCCCGCTGCAACTGGGCGCGTACGACGAGGGCATCGAGGAGCTGGACGCCCCCGGCTGGCTGGCCCGGCTCTTCGACCGGGCGCCGTTCGCGGCGGTGTTCAACATCACGGGTACGCCCGCCATGTCCGTCCCCCTGGAGTCCGACCCGGGGACCGGGCTGCCGGTCGGCATGCAGTTCGCCGCCGGCTACGGGCTGGACGACGTCCTCTTCCGGCTGGCGGGCCAGCTGGAGCGGGCGCGGCCGTGGAGCGGCCGTGTCCCCGAGGTCTGGGCGGGCGCCGACGCCGCCTGAACGGCCGTCGGGCGACTCCCGGCTACCGGCCGCCCGTTCCCAGCAGGGGAGCGCAGCCGGCCCGGGGGAAGCCCGGCCGTCTTGCGTACGACGTGGGTCATGTGCGCCTGGTCGGTGAAGCCGAGGTCGTTGGCCAGCAGGCGCAGATCGGTCTCGCCCTCGCTGAGCCGGTCCATGGCCCCGGCGACGCGCAGCCGGTTTGCGGTAGTGGGTGAGCGTCGTACCCGTGACGGCGGAGAAGACGCGGCTGAGGTGGTGGGGCGAGCACCCCACCCGCCCGGCTCAGCCCGTCGAGCCCGATGAGCGGGTTCTTGCCGAGGACTTCCCGGGTGTCGTCCACCACCTGCTTGCGGGCGGCGACGGTGGCCGGCTGCCCGCTGGCCACCCGGGCCGGGGCCAGCTGCCCGAAGACGGCGCCGACGAGATCGACGGTCCGCTGGGCGAGTTCGAAGGGATCGCCCTCCCCGGAGCGGATCCGGGCCAGTAACAGCCGGTGCATCACGTCGACTTGGGGGGTCGTGTAGGCCGACCCCTCGGGCACGACCGGGTCGCCGCCGAGGACGTCGGCCATGCTCGGCTCGGACAGCACGATCTCGGTGTAGGCCACGCCGCAGCACGGGTGCGCGAACTGCCGCTCGCTGCCCAGCCGCTCCACGAAGACGTTCGTCGGATCCAGCAACTGCTCGACGCCCTCGACACGTCCGCGCACCACCCCGCGTCTGACCAGCAGCAGCCCGAAGACCGCCGCCGGACGCACCTCGCTCCAGCCGTGCGGGGGATCCCCGCACCGCACGTCCGCCACGAAGACGTCGTCGGTGCTCAGATGACTGTGCCGCTCAAGTGCCACACCTGCACTGTACGCAGCTGATGCGCCAAAAATTAAGTAATCCCTTGCCAGGGATGAAAGCGAATGAGCAAGAGCTTACAAGCGTTCGGGGCCGGCACCGCGTCAGGATGGGATCTCGACACCCCGTACGGGGGACGGGGTGTCGAAAGCGGGGGCACCCATGGGAGGTGCCGGGGCCGAGGGCCTCCTCATCGGCCGGCACCTCCTTCAGGTCAGGCCCGCGGGCCTCCGGCGAGCGGCACTCCGGTGCGGCGGAAACTGCTCGACGGAGGCCCGGGAGTCCGCGCTCCGCGCCGCGTCCAACGGAAGCGTCGCGGAGCGCGGCGGGCGCCCCGAGGGCGGCACGTATCCGGGCAGGCGCACGGTGCCCCACACATACGGATCGGCCTGTGCCCCGGTGTACGAGGCCCACGCCAGCCGGGACTTGCCCGTCCTGTCCTGGGTGTCGGAGTCGTAGACCAGGATGTTGGCGGTGAGCCGCTCCGGATCCGCCGTCGCCGGGAGCAGTTCGAGCGGGATCCTCGCCTCGACCGTGTATCCGGTGTACGGACCGGCCGTCACGGTGGAGGCGACGGTCATCCCCCGGGCGGGACCCTGGTGGTTGTCGGCGTCGCGGGCGGCGCAGGCACCGCCGCCGTGCGAAGTGAACGGCAGGATCCCGGCCTTGAACGTGGTCGACGTGTCGTCCGAGCGGCCGCGCGGGTCGAGGGCGATCTCCACGGCGTCCGTGCGCCAGTGCCGTTTGCAGTCGTCACGCGCGTCGAGTGCCGTGCCCCGCTTGTCGTCGGTCACCCGGACGAGGACGTAGAGGTCGTCGCGGTGACGGGTGATGCGGGCGGTGGCGGAGCAGTCGGCGGGGCCGCACTCCGCCCCCTCCCAGTGCCCGAGCCGCAGTTCCGGGCCGGGATACTCCCCCGGTCCCGCCGTGCCGTCGACGACGGGAGCCTTCGCGGCCCTCGGGGGCGGTGGCGGAGGGGCGTACGGGGTAGGCGGGTTGCGCGCCGTTCGCGAGCCACGGCATGCCGGTCCGCCGGGCCCAGTCATGGAACTCGGCGTAGACGGGCCGCAGTTCGCCCTGCTCGCGGACGGGCGCCGGGACCGGCCTCCCGCCGCTCGCGAGGACGGTGAACCACTCGCACGGCATCCGGTCCGGCGGCGTGGTGACCTTCGCCGGCAGGGAGCCGAAACCCTGGGTGACGTAGCGCCGGGCCGCGTCCCGCTCGATCTGCGCCCAGGTCCTGCCGCTCGGGCGGGAGCGCCGGCCCGGCCAGACGCCGACGACGGGCAGCCCGGTGCGCGCATCCTTCGCCGGACGATCCGCACATTTCGGCCCGACGGGCCCCTCGAACCCCCAGTTCTGCGCCAGCAGCCGTTCCGCCTTCCACGGCTTGTACTTCTCGACCGCGATCTGCCGGGGGAACGCCTTCGGGTCCGCCGCCAGCCGGAACGCGTCGGCGGCCAGCCGCCCGGCCTGCTGGGTGACCCCCGTGCTGGCCGAAGGGCCGCGGATCCATGGTGACGACAGTGCGCGGCGTCGTCGCCCGGATGATCCGCACGAGCCGCTCCAGGGTGTCGTCGGCCCGCTGCGGAGGTCTGTTCCACGCCGTGCCGGTCAGCGGGGCCGACAGCGTGTACCAGAAGTCCGGCTTGTCGAGGTAGTACACGTTGCGGATCCCCGCGAGCGAGACGGCGGACCGCTCCTCCTTCTCCCGGATCATCCCGAGCGGCGGCCCCTCCTCGGGCCCGGCGGCGTTCCCGCCACCCTCCCCCCGCGTGATCGTGACGATCCCGGTGCCGATCCCCCGCCGCTCCTTCCACTGCCCGAAGGTGGCCAGCGACTGGAACTCGTCGTCGGGATGGGCCCCGACGAACAGGACGTCGGTGTGCGCGGGATCGCGGTGCGATGCGGTGGCCGACGCGGGCGCGACGACGCTCCCGGAGAGCAGGGCGGTGACGACGGTGACGAGCAGGAGCGGGCGGAGCGGGCGGGGCCGGTGGGCCGACACGAAAACCATCCTTTCCCGAAGACTGACGACGACTGCACCCGGGCAATCTCTCATGCACCCCGCGCGAGGCGCCCACGACTCGAGAATCGTTCCGCCTTCTCCCTTCCGCCAATACATGTCGGCCTATTTCTGCCTTCATCCGGGATGCGACGTACTGATAATCCATAACGGCACGGCACCGCCCAGGACTTCACCCTCGAAGGGATCCTGATGGAATCCGAGCCGAACACCGCTTTCCACGCGCTCTACGGGATCGCCGACCCGGAGGAACGCCTCGCCGCCTACCACGCGGGCCTGGCCGAGCCCCCGCTGGACCTGTCCGTCGCCGAGAACGTGCTCCTCTACGGCTCGCTCAACGAGCACGTCTTCCGGCACACCGAGATCGGCGAGAACGACATCCGCTACAAGACCCCGTACGGAGTCCCCGAACTGCGCGCCCGGGTCGCGGAGTTGCTGAGCCGTACGATGTCGCACGACATCCGGCCCACCGACGTCTACGCCACCGCCGGGGTCTCCGCCGCCCTGGAGTGCCTGGCCTTCACCCTGGAGGAAGCCGGGGAACTGGCACCCGGCGACCGGGTTCTCCTGCCGGCCCCGTCCTGGCAGGGGTTCAAGTGGTCCTTCGGCCAACGACCGGGCCTCAAGTGTGTGTTCGCCCCGCTGCGCGAACGGGGCGACGCGTTCCAGCTCACGCTCCGCGACCTCCAGAACGCCTACCGCACCGCCTACTCGCCCCCGAAGCTGCTGGTCCTGACGAACCCCAACAACCCCCTGGGGGTCAACTACGACGAGAACCTGCTGGAGGAGATCTACACCTGGGCGCTCGAAGAGACCCCCATGCACATCGTCTCCGACGAGATCTACGCCCACAGCCAGCTCACCGGGGCCGCTCCCCGCTTCACCAGCGCCCTCGCGCTGCGGGCCACCGCCCGGCACTCCGACCGCGTCCACGTGGTGTGGGGCCTGGGCAAGGACTTCGGCATCTCCGGCTTCCGCGTCGGGTTCGTCATCTCCCGCTCCGCGATCGTCCGCGCCGCGATGGAGGGCGGCCACGAGCGGAAGACGATGTCGTGGTTCACCCCGCTCGACTCCCTCAAGAACGTGGTCATCGGGAAGCTGTTCGAACACCGGCCGGGCGAACCCGCCTGGTATCCCGAGCAGTTGATGCACGAGGTGTACCCCCCGGCGCTGACCGACAGCCACCAGGCGGTGCGACGGGCGCTCCTGGAGGGAGACGTCCCGTACGTCGTCACCGGCAACTCCGCCCAGTTCTTCTTCCTGGACCTGCGCGCCTTCCTCGACCGGGTCCCCGACGCCGCATCCCCCGTTCTCTTCCCGGAGATCGACCCCCGCGAGGAGCGTCTCCGCGCCTACCTCCAGGCGACCGCCAAGGTGCAACTGCTCCCCGGCCAGACCCTCTCCTGCCCCGACCCCGGATACTTCCGGCTGTGCTTCACGGCCTTCGAGGCGAAGCAGGTCGCCGACGCCGCCACGCGGATCGGCGAGGCGCTCCGCACGCTGCCGGAGGGGGGCCGCCGGTGAAGTGACGGCGACGGCCGCCGTCGTACCGGCGGATCCCGGCCGGTACGCGGGTCACGGCTCCGGGAGGACTTCGCCCCCACGACGTCGTCGAGCGCGGATCAGCCGGGCAATCGGGTCCACGCACCGACCAGTTCGGCAAGGTAGACCGCGCACGGGGTGTCCCGCAGTTCCTCGCGGAGCCGGTCGATCAGCGTGTCCGGGTCGATGTCGCCCGGCGCGACCACGCCGGACTCCTCGGCGAACGGGAGCGCGGTGAGCAGCGTCTGTCCCAGCATGACCACGGCCGATTCCTTGTCCTGCGGTGTGGGCACCACCACGGCGAGCTCGGGACCTGGCAGCCCGGCCTCCAGGAACAGGGAGTACAGCCGCTCGCCGGTGTCCAGGGTGCGGCCCGCGGCGCGCAGGCAGTCGTTGACCACCGCGATGCACCTCGTCAGCAGCGGCAGTGCGGGCACCGACCGGATCCTGGTGGTGTTGAAGTCCTGGAAGGTGATCACGCCGCCCGGGCGGACCAGCCCGGACAGCGCCCTGATCGTGCCGGCCGGATCGGGCAGGTGCATCAGGATCAGCCGTCCGACGACGGCGTCGACCGGCCGGTCGAGGGCGACGTCCGGGAGGGTGGCCTGCCGGAAGGTGACGTTGCCGAGGGCCGGCTCCGCCTCCGCCGCACGCCGCCGGGCCGAGTCGAGCACGCTCGCGTCGGCGTCCACGCCCACCACCGAACCGGCCGGCCCGACGATGCGCGCGAGCTGGATCGACACGTCGCCCGCGCCGCATCCGACGTCGAGGACGTCCATTCCCACGGTGATCCCGGCCATCTCCAGGAGCCGGTCCGTGTGTTCGGCGTAGAAGACGGCCTGGGTCGCCAGGCGGCGGGTCTCGTGGTCCGAGTGCCGCAGGACGTAGGCCGGCTGGCTGGTCATGGCTTCGTTCTCCCTGGTCCGGGTCTAGTCCGCGACGTCGATGGTGACCGTGCCGAACACGGTGGCCTGACAGGCGAGGCGGCAGTCGGGCGACCACGCCAGTACGTCCAGCACCGCGCGCTCGTCCGGCCCGGCCGGGCTGAGGTTGTCCGCACCGGCTATCACCTTGATCATGCAGGCGCCGCACCGGGCCGCCCGGCAGCCGAACCTGACAGGGGTGTCGTGCTCGTCGCAGATGTGCTGCATGGTCGTGCCCGTTGCGACCTCGATCGTCCGGCCCGCGATGGTGACGGTGATCACGGGCGGACCCCTCGACTGGCCGCCGCGGGCGGGCTGTCCGGTGCCGCCGGGTGGGACACGTCGCCCGTCGCCGCGGTGTCGTCGACCAGGCCGGCCATCTCGGACATGAACTGCTCGTAGTTGGCCTCGGCGCTGTCGAACACCCGGCCGGTCGTGGTGCCGCCCTTGAGCACTTGTCCGCCGAGATGGCGGTGCATGGTCCGGAACAGGGTGAAGAGGTTCGTGCAGGATCGATACGCCTCGGCGAGCGGGCCGTCGCCGGACTCGTGGACCCATGTCCTGAGCGCGGGCCGCGCGTCGTAGACCATGCGGAAGAACGCCTTCCAGTCCTCCGGCACGAACCGCAGATTGTTCGCCCGCGCGGCGATGACGCCGGGGTGGCTGTAGTTCACGTGGAAGAGCGAGTCGAGCATCAGCATGAACGGGAGCTGGTACCCCGAGGCGACGCCGGTCACCTCGTCCTCGACCCAGCCGCACGTGACCTGGATCCGCCGGAACTCGTCGGCGTCGATCCGGGGGATCAGCCGCTTGGTGATCATGTAGACGTTCCGGATCACCGCCTGCACCATGCGCAGCGCCCGCGCGCCCCCGGCCCGGTCGTCGGCGGCGGCGCACTCCAGCGCGTGGCAACCCCAGCCGTACAGCGGGACGCCGAGCGCCTCCACCGCGTAGAAGGCCTGGTACAGCTCCAGTTCGCTCCGGTCGCCCTCGTTCAGCCAGAACGCCGGGCGCATGCGGTCCACGGCGGCGACGTCCCGGTGGGACAGCTCCGCGCCACCGCTCACCCCGTCCAGCTCGAACGCCAGCATCGTCATCACGATCTGGTTGAACCGGGGGATCGTCCCGACCGCCCCCGCCACGGTTTCGAGCAGGCTGCCCAGCGGTTCCGGCATCCGGCTCGGGCCGGTCGCCACGTCGGCGTTCGGATCGCCCTGCCGCCACATGTGGTTGAGGTAGATCAGCGGCACCATCAGCCGTTCCGCCCCGGACGCGGGCAGCGTCCCGGCGCGCCGCACGAGGTCCTGCTCCAGGCTCGCCGCCCGGCCCTCGCACCACTCGCGGAATCCGGCCGCATGCCCTTGGACGTACTGTGCGGCAGCCGCCCGGCAGAGGTCCGCGACCGGGCCCCGGAAGTCGGGTGCGTGCGCCGGCAGGAACCCGGTCCGGGTGGAGGCCAGCGTGCCGAGCGCACGCAACGGCCCCATCGCCCGGAAGCGGGACGCGTCGTCGTGACCGGGCAGGGTCCGCGCGAACAACGTCTCCCGCCGCTCACCGCCCAGCACCACCAGCGGAACCTCGATCGGGCGCACACCGCACACCGGCTCGTCGACTTGCGGTAATTCGGGCCCCAACTCGGCTATCGGCACCACGTCGGGAGCCGTCAGCGGATGTGCAAGGGCCATGTTTGCATGCGGCATGATCTCCCCCGGAATCACGACTGCATTACCACCGGGGTACAGAGGAACCCGCCCGCACCCCCGTCGTCACAGCGATGCTAACCGCGCCGAACACTCGGAGAGAACGGTTCCACCCCGGGATTCTGGGCCCGCCCCCGGATCATCCCGGGCGAAGCCGCCTCGAAGGGCGCCTCACCGTGTCCGTGCACAACCGCCGGACGAGAGAAGCTCGATCGCCCTACGACAGCCGAATGGACTGGCTGTGGTGGAAGACGTTCCGCGGGTCCCAGTGACGCTTCGCGTCCTGCAGGCGGCCGTAGTTGTCCTTGTAGTAGAGCCGGGGGTAGGCGGGGTCCCGGTCGGTGGCGACGCCCAGATCGCTGTCGGGGTAATTCACGTACGCGCCGTCCGTGACGCGGTCGTTCAGCTCGTCGCTGATCTCCGGTACGCCGCCGGTCTCCTGGTACACGTCCGCGTACCAATCCCTCATGAAGCCGGTGTGGAGGTCGTCCTCGGTGCGGTCGGTCCAGTACGACTGGAACTGGAGCTTGAAGATGGAGTCCCGTTGCGGCACGGCCGTGTCGCCCGGGTGCACGCCGTTGATCCGGCACCCGTAGGAATCCGCCTGGACCAGGGTCTTCGACATGTCCGCGCCCGGGACGTCCGTGGTGAGCCAGGAGTAGAGGGAGTCGATCTGCCCCTGCGTGAACGGGTGGCGGTGGTAGGCCGACTTGTACTTGCCCCGCTGGTTGTCGCCGGAGCCGTTCAGGGTCTGGGTGGCCTGGAACCACGGCATCTGGCGGCGCTTCTCGGGGAGATGCACCGAGATGCCGGCGACGCTGAACAACTGCGCGGTCGAACTCGTCGTCACTCCCGCTTCGACGGCACGGACGTAGGCGTCGAGCAGAGCCGGGTCCTCCTCGTCCCACTGGGTCAGCAGAACGACGTTCCCATTGGCTTTGTGAGTGAGCTTCAGGATGCTGAACAGGCCGGGATAGAGCTTCTCTTCCTTCCCGCTGTGCTCGGCGAAGAACGTGCCGAAGTTCTTCACCAGCCTCTCGAAGTCCTTCGGGCGCTCCAGGAGACCGTCCTTCCAGGGCCAGGCGATGCTGCTGAGCCATACGCGCGCCGGGGGGTCGGGGATGTCGTCCGCGAAGTAGTAGCGCAGGACGACCCCGAAGTTCCCACCGCCGCCGCCCGTATGGGCCCAGAAGAGGTCGCCTTCGGGGCCGTCGTCCTCACGGTGGGCGCTGGTCACCTCGACGACGGGCGGCTGGTCGGGGCCGCCCCGCACCGTCACCACGTCCACCTGCACCAGGTGGTCGACGACCAGCCCGTGGCGGCGGGAGAGGAAGCCGAACCCGCCGCCCGCGATGTGGCCGCCCGAGCCGACCGAATAGCAGGATCCACCGGGGACCGCCTTGCCGAACCGCCGGAAAAGGGTGGTGATGACATCCCAGTTGGTGGCCCCGGCCTCGACGACGTAGGCGGCCTCGCCCCGGTTGTCGGTGCCTTTCCGGACAGCGTTCATCAGGCTCAGGTCGAGAACGGCCCCGCCCGTGTTGGCCACGAAGTCCTCGTAGCAGTGCCCGCCGCTGCGGACGGTGGGACGGAGGCCGTTGCCCACGGCCTCGCGCACCGCCGCCACGGCCGACGCGTCATCGTGGATCAGCTGGATATAGCTCGGTTTGCTGACCCAGCGCTGGTTGAATCCCTGGCTGAGCGTCTCGTACCGAGGGTCGTTCTTGTCCACTCGCCAATTCATTCGAACTCGTCCTCCGAGATGCGGCCAGGCGGTTCAAGGGGCCACCAGGATCGGAGGTTCGAGACCATACGGCAATCAATTCACCACTAGACCGATAATCCTATTGAGCACCTCTCAGTGCTCCTTGCCCAGGAACCGGAGAACCCGCTCGTTGTACTCGACGGGCTTCTCCGCCGGTACGAGGTGACCCGCCCCCTCGATGAACGCGACCTCCGATCCGGCCGACAGCGACGCGCCGATCGCCGCGAGCCCCTCCGCGTCCAGGACGACGCTCTTGTCCTCCGTCCCGTGCAGATACAGCGTCGGCTGGGCCGGCACCTCACCCCAGAGCTCGGCATGCCGGGCCGCCCATTCCGGCGTGCCCATCTCCTGCGGAGCGAAATTCATCCGGTACAGATCGATCGCGGCGCGCAGCCGGGCCGGCTCGCCGAGGGCCTTCCTGACCGCCTCGAAGTCCTCCGTGGCGTCGTAGTCGTCCGCGGTCCACTTGTCCTGCATGACCTGGCGCACCCACGCCATGTCGTTCGCGGCCAGCACCTCGTCGGCCATGGCCATCTGGAAGAACCAGAAGTGGTTCAGCCGCTCGATGCCCTCGTACGTGCTCGCGTACTCCCCGAAGAACGCGAGCGGCGGGACGTCGCTCACCACCACCCGCGACCAGCGCCCCGGCTCGGTGTGTGCCGCGCCCCAGGCGGTCGCCGCGCCCCCAGTCGTGGCCGACGAGCACGGCGTTCCCGTCGCCGCCCAGCTTCTCGTGCAGTCCGTTCGCGTCGGCCACGAGATCGGCCAGACGCATGCTGCCGTCGGCCGGCAGGGCGGAGGGGGCGAAGCCGCGAATGTTCGGGGCGACGGCACGGTAACCGGCCGCGGCGAGCGCCGGTATCAGATGCCGGTAGGTGGATTCCCCGGATTCCGGGAAACCGTGGAGCAGGAGCGCGAGCGGGCCCTCGCCCTCCTCCACATAGGAGATGTCCACGCCATTGGTGACAACGTGCCCGTGCTTCATGTGAATTCCTTGCCTGTGAGCCTTGCATTGTTCCCGTCCCGGTTCCCTCCGGGACTTCTCCAGGTTCGCTCGTCGGCGGGGAAGCCACAAGTACCCACTCTTTTGTAAGCACTTACCTCGTGGTAATGGGCAGGAAGAAACACGGCTACCGGTCGGGCAGCACCAAGCTCACCGCACCGGGACGGCCCATGGGGCGACGCCGCTCACTCCTCGATCGCCCCGCCCACCGACCGCAGGTGCTCGCGGAAGGTCAGCGACGGCGTCTCGCGGCGGCGGGCGAGGTAGCCGGCGAAGCCGACCTGGTCGCGGAGGGTGCGGCCGGCGCGGATGAGTTCGGCCTGGTGGTGTTCCGTGTCGCGGATCGACTCGGCCAGGGCGAGGAGTTCGGCGGTCCGGTCGGCGGGGACGAAGAGGACGCCGTCGTCGTCACCGAGGACGACGTCCGCCGCGGAGACCGTCCATTCGCCCACCCGGGCCGAGGTCAGCGCGTCGTCGGGGCGTTCGCCGAGGTGGAGGGGGCCGGTGGGGACCGCGCCCAGGCTGAAGACGGGGAGGCCGATGGCGCGGACGTCGGCGGTGTCGCGGTGCAGGCCCCAGACCACCAGGCCCTGGAGTCCGGCCGCCCGGGCCTCCAGCACGGCGAGGTCGCCGACGCACGCCTCGTCGAGGCGGCCGCCGTTGTCGACCACGAGGACCTCACCGGGCCCGGCCGCCTCGTACGCCTCCAGGAAGACGTCGACGCTGCCGACGTGCCGGGCGGGGCGCACCCGTCCCGCCAGCCGGCCGCCGGGTTCCACGGCGGTGAGGGCGGCCGGTCCGCAGCGGACCGGCACGCCGGCCCGGATGCAGGCGTCGGCGACGTGGGCGGTGGTCAAGGCGCCGAAGCGCTCCCGGAGTTCCTGGTGGTTCATCGCTGTCCCCTCCCTGGTCACGGATGTCGCCAGCGTCGCACGGTGCGGACTCCGTGGTCAGGATGGCGGGACGGAAATGGCAAGTCGCGCTGATAGTCCGGAGGGGCGGTCCCCCGAACACGGCGTCCGATGACCGCCGGTCGTCCCGGTCCACGCGGGCGAAGCTGGCCGGGTGACCACCCGCAACGAGGACGGGACGGCCAATCCGGCCCCCATGTCCTCGGCGTTCCGGCTCGGCCGGCGGGGCGTGCTCGGGCTCGCCGCGCGCTCGCAGACCACGCGGAACCTGATGCGCACCGGGGAGTGCGTGCTCAACCTGCCGTCGGACGTGCTGGCCCCGGCCGTGGACCGGCTGACGCTGACCACGGGCACGGACCCGGTGCCGGAGCGCAAGCGGGAGCGCGGATACCGGTACGAGGCCGACAAGTTCGGCCGGGCCGGGCTCACTCCGGTGGATTCGGAGACGGTGGCGCCGCCGCGGGTCGCCGAGTGCGACCCGAACGCCTCTACCGCGGGCCGGACATCGAGCGGGCCCGTGCCGTGGCGGAACGCTGACGGCACGGGCGGGTTCGCCGGTCACTGCTTCTTGTCGGTCTTCTCCTCCCGGGCCGGGGGCTTGCCGTCGTCGCCCGGGGTGGGCTTGCCCGGAGTCCCCTTGCGGGGCGCGTTGTCGGCCTTGGGGACCTCGACCTTGGTCTTGGAGAGGAACGTCTTGCCGTTGTGCGCACCGCAGGACGCCTTCTCCGCGTCGGTCATGGGCCGGGTCTTCACCACCACGGCGTTCTTGACGCCGTCCGTGTCGTTGGGGGCCGGGCTGACGACGGTGTCGCCGTCGGGGTACGGAAAGTACCAGTAGTAATGGCCCCAGTGCGGGTCGTTGTAGTGCGTCTGCCACATCCCGGTGACAGGGCGCATCACCTGGGCCCGGGAAATCCAGCCGACCTCGCCCGACTTGATGGTCATGCCCATGCTGCCGCCGTCCGAGTGCTCGGTCGTCCAGGAATGTCCGTACTTCGCGGTGACGCTGAGATCCACTATTCCGGCGATCTTTCCGCCGGCGGTGATGGACACTTCCAGGGAATCCGTGGAGCCGACCTTGTCGGACCAGTTCAGGCCCTGGGTGGCGTCCGACGTGCTGCAGTTGTAGAGCGTGTCGGACACCTGGTGGTAATTCCCCAGGTAGGCCTTTCCGACCTCCGGGTCGTTGAATGTGCACTTTCCGACGCCGCTGGCGCAGTCGGCCATGAGCTCGGCCAGGGTGGGCTCGCTGTCGGCGGAGGCGGGGAGGGCGGCGGCGCCCAGCGCCACGGCGGCGGCCGCGCCCACGAGCAGGGCGCGCCCGCTCCTTCTTGTCAGGATGTTCGCCATGAGTAACACCTGTGACCTTTCAACCGGTTCCATCGGTTCAAGCGGTTCGGGATTTTCGGTTCCCTTTCCGCCCGGCCCACATTGCGCCGCCGCCTCTCACCGGGACACCAAATCCTGGTAAAGCCCCGGTGAAGTGAGCCGGTTCACCGAGCGGTGCCGCCGATAGACGTTTTCTTCAAAGGAATTCGATTTCCCCATCCGGGCGGATCAGGCGGCCGTCGGCCAGTCCCCAGCCGGCCTGGAGGAACATTCCGAGGCGGTCGCTGACGGCACGGATCTCGGAAATCCGCTCCCCCTTCACGGTGAAGAACCACATCTGCTCGACCTCGAAGGAGCGGCCGGTGGGCCGGGGCATCCGGGGATGGGTCCCGGTATGCGTCCCGGTGGCCGTCACACGGGCCACGACGGTGTCCCCCTCGGCGACGAGCGCGTCCACGCGCACCGCGAACTCGCCGAAGGCGGCGAGCTGTTGACGGATCCCCTCGAAGGCGGCACCCGGCTCGTCCGGCTCACCAAAAATGATCTTGTTGTGATCGACGACGTCCGGCGCCAGGTACCGGGACAGGTCCTCGACCCTGCGCTCGTTGACCGCCTGGAAGAAACCCGCGACGACCTGCTTCATGACCGCTCCCCATTCTTACGACGTAAGTTTGACGAGCCCCAGCCTCGCCTTACGATGTAAGAAAGTCAAGTGACGGCAGGAGGACGACGTGACGGCCAAGCGGGACCCGGGGCGAGCGCGCCGGGCTGACCCGGGACCAGATCCTGGACGCGGCCCTGGACCT
>NZ_BAAAXZ010000129.1:0-12553 GCF_039535865.1 Streptomyces thioluteus | reverse complement strand
GGTCCGGAGGCGGACGCGGACAGCCGCTGGCCCGATCCCCTGCGGATCCTCACCGGCTACATGGCCGCCGGTGACATCGTCGAGCACCTCGGCTGGCGCGAGCGCGCCGCCGGCCGTGACGTCATCGAGCCCGTGGTGTGGACGAGCCACGAGGCCCTGCTGCTCGACTACGAAGTCCCCATGCTCCGCACGGACGACCAGGACCGTCTCTACCTGGGCTCCACCCACCTCCCGTGGATCGGCGAGCGCACCCGCCAGGTCGAGGGCGCGCATGTCGCGCTGCTGGCCGAGGTGAGCAATCCGGTGGCGTGCAAGGTGGGTCCGTCGATGACACCTGACGAACTCCTCGCGTTGTGCGGGCGTCTTGACCCGTACCGGGAGCCGGGGCGGCTGACGCTGATCGCGCGGATGGGGGCGGAGAACGTCGCCGAGCGGCTGCCCGCGCTGGTGGAGGCGGTGCGGGAGGCCGGTCACCCGGTGATCTGGCTGACCGACCCGATGCACGGCAACACCGTCTCCGCGCCCGGGGGTTACAAGACGCGTCTGGTGGAGACCGTGTCGCTGGAGGTCACGCGGTTCCTGAGGGCCGTGACCGAGGCCGGCGGGACCGCCGGGGGTCTGCATCTGGAGACCACGCCGCACGACGTGACCGAGTGCGTCGTGGACGCGAGCGGTCTGGGCGGGGTCGGCGAGCGGTACACCTCGTACTGCGACCCGCGGCTCAACCCCTGGCAGGCCGTCAGCGTCGTCTCCTCCTGGAAGGCCTGACCCGCCCGCACACCCCCGCGCCACCAACAGGCGCCACCCCACCACGACTTCGAAGCGCACCGGCCGCGTGCTTCGCACCACAAGCCAGGAACTGGAAAGCAGGACCATGTCCGGCATACCGACGATAAAGCCGTATCCCATGCCCTCCGCGGGCGATCTGCCCCCCAACACCGTCGCATGGACGCCCGACGCCGACCGCGCCGTGCTCCTCCTCCACGACATGCAGCGGTACTTCCTCAAGCCGTTCCCGGACAGCGTCCGCGATCCGCTGGTCCGCAACGCCGCGGCGCTGCGCGACCGTTGTGCCGCGCTCGGCGTGCCGGTGGCCTACACCGCGCAGCCCGGCGGGATGACCGACGAACAGCGCGGCCTGCTCAAGGACTTCTGGGGCCCCGGCATGCGCCCGGAGCCCGCCGACCGCCTGGTGGTGGACGAGCTGGCGCCGGCCGACGGCGACTGGGAGTTCACCAAGTGGCGTTACAGCGCCTTCTTCAAGTCGGACCTGCTGGAGAAGATGCGCGAGAGCGGCCGTGACCAGCTCATCGTGTGCGGCGTCTACGCCCACGTCGGCGTACTGATGACCGCGGTCGAGGCGTACACCAACGACATCCAGCCGTTCTTCGTCGCCGACGCCACCGCGGACTTCTCCGAGGAGTACCACCGGCTGGCCCTGAGGTACGCGGCCGAGCGCTGCGCCCGGGTCGTCACCGCGAAGGAGATCTTCGCATGAGCGCTGTTCCCGCCACCGGCGACCTGCTCGGCCGCGTGCTCGGCACGGCCGGTGCCCGCCCGGCCGCGTACGCCCTGCTCCACCGCCCCGAGGCCGCCGGCCCCGGCGTCATGGACGTCCTGGTGGGCGAGGTGTCGCACCCCGCCACCCTGGCCGACATCGAGCTGCCGGACACCCCGGCCGCCGAGGGCGCCCACCACGAGGTCCTCACGGTCATCCCGTACCGGCAGATCGCCGAGCGCGGCTTCCACTGCGCCGACGACGGGTCGCCGTTGATCGCGATGACCGTCACCGAGCAGGAGCGGGTGCCCCTCTCCGAGCTGGACCGCGTCCCGCGGGTGCCCACCCGGCTGACCGGGGAGCACTTCGACCTCGACGACGACACCTACGCGGAGACCGTCGGCCGGGTCATCAAGGAGGTGATCGGCACCGGCGAGGGCGCCAACTTCGTGATGAAGCGCTCCTTCGTCGCCGACATCACCGAGTACGGGCCGGACAGCGCCCTCGCGTTCTTCCGCCGGCTGCTCCAGCGGGAGTCGGGCGCCTACTGGACGTTCGTCGTCCACACCGGCGACCGGACCTTCGTCGGCGCCTCGCCCGAGCGGCACGTCAGCCTCGACCACGGCACGGCCGTCATGAACCCCATCAGCGGCACCTACCGCTACCCGGCCTCGGGGCCCAACCTGCCCGAGGTGATGGAGTTCCTCGCCGACCGCAAGGAGACCGACGAGCTCTACATGGTCGTGGACGAGGAACTGAAGATGATGGCCCGCATCTGCGAGTCGGGCGGCCGTGTGGTCGGCCCGTACCTCAAGGAGATGGCCCGCCTCGCCCACACCGAGTACTTCATCGAGGGGCACAGCACCCGCGACGTGCGCGAGATCCTGCGCGAGACCATGTTCGCCCCCACCGTCACCGGCAGCCCGCTGGAGAGCGCCTGCCGCATCATCGGCCAGTACGAGCCGACCGGACGCGGCTACTACAGCGGCGTCGCGGCCCTCATCGGCCGGGACGAGGACGGCGGCCGGGCCATGGATTCGGCCATCCTCATCCGCACCGCGGACATCGACGCCACCGGCCGGGTGACCATCGGCGTGGGCGCCACCATCGTGCGCCACTCCGACCCGGCCTCCGAGGCGGCCGAGACCCGGGCCAAGGCCGCCGGTCTCGTCGCCGCCCTGGAGTCCGGCGGCGACCAGCGGCTGGGCAACCACCCCAGCGTCAAGGCCGCCCTCGCCCGCCGCAACGAGAGCATCGCGGACTTCTGGCTGCGCGACCCCGAGGGCCGCCGCGCCGGCGTCCTGCCCGGACTCCAGGGACGCCGGGTGCTGGTGGTGGACGCCGAGGACACCTTCACCTCGATGATCGACCACCAACTCCGCTCGCTGGGGCTGGAGGTGACGCTGCGCCGGTTCGACGAGGAGTACTCCTTCGACGGGTACGACCTGATCGTCATGGGCCCCGGCCCCGGCGACCCGCAGGAGACCGGCCAGCCCAAGATGGCCCATCTGCACGCCGCGGTGCGCACCCTGCTCGCCGAGCGCCGCCCCTTCCTGGCCGTCTGCCTCAGCCACCAGGTGCTCAGCCTCCAGCTGGGCTTCGGCCTGCGGCGCCGGGAGGTCCCCAACCAGGGCGTGCAGAAGGAGATCGACCTGTTCGGCCGGACCGAGCACGTCGGCTTCTACAACACCTTCGCCGCCCGCAGCGACCTCGACGAGGTCGAGGTGGACGGCGTCGGCACGGTCCGCGTCAGCCGCGACGCGGGCACCGGCGAGGTGCACGCCCTGCGCGGCCCGCACTTCGCGTCCATGCAGTTCCACGCCGAGTCGGTGCTCACCCAGGACGGTCCGCGGATCGTCGGCACCGCGGTGCAGCAGGTCCTGGGCGTGCTGGAGGCGAAGGCCGCCGGCTGACCCCGGGACGTCCCCGGTCCGCGCCGCCGCCGGCGCGGACCCCCGGGCGGGACCGGCGTGCCGGTCCCGCCACCGGCGCGGCACGCCGCGCCGCGCCCGTCACCCCTCGTACTTCTCGCACCGCTTGGAGCAGCACATGCATTCCTACGTCGTCGTCGACGCCTTCGCGACGGAACCCCTCAAGGGCAATCCGGTCGCCGTCTTCTTCGACAGCGACGACCTCTCGGCGGAGCGCATGCAGCGCATCGCGCGGGAGATGAACCTCTCCGAGACCACCTTCGTGCTGACGCCCAAGCAGGGCGGCGACCACCACATCCGGGTCTTCACCCCCGTCAACGAGCTGCCCTTCGCCGGGCATCCGCTGCTGGGCACCGCCATCGCGCTGGGCCGGCGCACCCAGGCGGACAAGCTGCGGCTGGAGACGGCCATGGGCGTCATCCCGTTCGAGCTGGAGCGGGAGAACGGCGAGGTGACCGCCGCCTGGATGCAGCAGCCGATCCCGACCTGGGAGCCCTTCGACCGGACCGAGGAACTCCTGGCCGCCCTGGGCATCCGCGAGTCCACGCTGCCGGTGGAGATCTACCGCAACGGCCCCCGGCACGTCCTCGTCGGCCTGGAGAGCGTCGAGGCCCTCTCCGCCCTCCACCCCGACCACCGCGCGCTGAGCGCCTTCGAGGACATGGCCGCCAACTGCTTCGCCGGCTCCGGCACCGAGTGGCGCAGCCGGATGTTCTCGCCCGCCTACGGCGTGGTCGAGGACGCCGCCACCGGCTCCGCCGCCGGGCCGATCGCCATCCACCTGGCCCGGCGCGGGCTGATCGAGTACGGGCAGCGGATCACCATCACCCAGGGCGTCGAGATGGGCCGCCCCTCGCCGATGCGCGCGCTCGCCCACGGCGAGGGCGACCGGGTGGAGTCCGTCGAGGTCGGCGGGAACGGCGCCCTCGCCATCGAGGGCACGCTGCACGTGTGACCCGACCCTCCTCTTTGCAGAACAACCGCTTCCCTCACCGATGGAGTCACCCGTGAGCAACCCCCCCTCCGCCAAGAGGTCCGAGTCCATGACCGGGAACCTCGACGTCGAGTTCCCGGAGTTCGTCGAGCCGCCCGCCGAGCCCTACGGCCTGCTGCGCTCCTGGCTCGACGCCGCGAAGGAGGCGAAGATCCGCGAGCCCTTCGCACTCGCCCTCGCCACCTCCGACGAGCACGGCCGTACCTCGTCCCGGATGGTCGTGGTGTCCGGGGTGACCGAGGAGGGGCTGCTCTTCACCTCCCACAGCACCAGCCAGAAGGGCCGCCAACTGGCCGCCAACCCCTGGGCGTCCGGCGTCCTGTACTGGCGCGAGACCAGCCAGCAGGTCATCGTCGCCGGCCCGGTGCGCAAGCTCTCCGACGAGGAGGCCGACGCCGCCTGGAACGGCCGCCCGGTCTACACCCACGCGATGTCCTCGGCCTGCCGGCAGAGCACGGAGTTCGAGGACTACGCCCACGTCGAGGCGGCCCGCGCCGAGGGCCGGCGGCTCGCCGCGCTCAACACGCCGCTGCCGCGCCCCGCTTCGTACTCCCTCTACCGGCTGGAGCCCGAGCTGTTCGAGTTCTGGACCAACGGCACCGACCGGCTGCACGAGCGGCTGCGCTTCGACCGCGACGGGGACGGCTGGACCACCCGCCGCCTCCAGCCCTGAGCCACCGCGCCCTCCGCACCCCCTGCACCCCCTGCACAGAAACGCCTGCGAACGACATGAGCGACAGCACGACGCGGACCCCTGCCCCGTCCGTCTTCACCAATGACCTCGAACTGCGTGCCCGTAACCGGGAGGCGGTCGAGAAGTATCTGCGCACGGGTGCCGAGGCGCGCCTGGAGCGGTACACGCTCTATACGGAGGACGGCGAGACCGCCCTCTTCTACACCGACATCGGCCGGCCGATCGTCGTCCAGGGGCGGGACCGCCTCAAGCGGCACAACGAGCTCTCGCTCGAGGTCCTGCCCGACTGGGAGTGGATCGACGTCCGGATCTACGAGACCCAGGACCCGAATGTGATCTGGGTGGAGTGCGACGGGGAGGGGACGATCAGGTTCCCGCAGTACCCCGAGGGGCACTACCGCAACCACTTCATCCACGGCTTCACGCTCGAGAACGGCCAGATCAAGTCCAGCCGCGAGTACGCCAATCCGATCGAGCACATGCGGTCGCTGAGCATCGAGACGCCGCACATCAACCGCGACTGGATCCCGACGGACCGGTAGCACCACCCCACCGAACACCGTGTCCGGCGTGAACTTCCGTTCTGGAGAAGGAAACATGGAAAGAACCCACTCTGCCGACGTCGTCATCGTCGGCGGCGGCATAGGCGGTCTGACGGCCGCCCTCAGCCTGCACGCGGCCGGGATCGAGGCGCTCGTCCTGGAGTCCGCCCGCGAGATCCGGCCACTCGGCGTGGGCATCAACCTCCAGCCCGCGGCCGTCCGCGAGCTCGACGAGCTGGGCCTGCTGGACCGGCTGGCCGCACTCGGCGTGCCCGCCGTCGCGAACGCCTTCGCCGACAGCGCCGGCCGCACCCTCTTCAGCAAGCCGACCGGCACGGCGGCCGGTTTCCACTGGGACCTGTACTCCGTGCACCGCGGCGAGCTCCAGATGATGCTCCTGGACGCCGTCCACGAGCGGCTCGGCGCCGGAGCGGTGCGGACCGGCGTCCGGTTCGAGGGCTTCGAGGAGACGGCGGACGGCGTGCGGGTCGACGCCGTGGACCGGGCGACGGGCGACCGGATCTCCTTCACCGCCGGCGCCCTGATCGGCGCCGACGGCATCCACTCCGTCCTGCGCGGCCTCCTCCACCCCGACGAGGGCCCGCTCAAGTGGAGCGGCGTCACCATGTGGCGCGGCGTGACCGAGGCCGAGTCCTTCGCCCCGGGCAACTCCGTCGTCATCGCCGTGGACGACAAGAAGACCGGGTTCGTCGGCTACCAGATCTCCGACGCGGCCCTGAAGCGCGGCCGCACGCTGATCAACTGGGTCTGCCTCGTCCCCACGGGCAAGCCGGGCCCCCTGGGCAGCGACGTCAGCTGGAACACCCCGGGGAAGATCGAGGACATCCTCCCGCACTACGCGGACTGGGAGTTCGACTGGGCGGACCTGCCCGCGCTCTTCGGGAAGAGCGAGGAGATCCTCGAGTACCCGATGGTCGACCGCGACCCCCTGCCGTCCTGGGGCCGGGGCCGCGTGACCCTGCTCGGCGACGCGGCGCACCCGGGCTACCCGGCGGGCGCCAACGGCGGCACCCAGGCGATCATCGACGCGCGGGTGCTCGCCTACCACCTGGCCGTCGAGCCCGACGTCGTCAAGGCGCTGGCCGCCTACGAGGAGGACCGCCGCGAGGCGACCGCGGCGGTCGTCCTCGCCAACCGGGAGGTCGACCGCGTGGGCCGCAACACCTCGGCCCAGGGGAAGACGGCTTCCGGCGAGGACATCGAGAAGGTGACGGAGTCGTACCAGAAGACGACGGGCGAGGCGGAGAAGCTCAACACCAGGGCTTCGCTGACGCCGCCGCGGGTCAACCGGGGCTGAGACCGGGCCGGGTGTCCTCCTGAGGGTGCGGGAGGACACCCGGCCGGCAATGAGGCAGGTCAGGCCGGGACGTCGCCCGAGACCCCGTACTGCTGGATCGTCTGACCGCCGTCCGTGGTGCGCAGGACGTACCAAGTGCCGTTCCCCGGGCGCCAGATCACGAAGTCGGACCGCCGGTCGCCGTCGAAGTCACCGGGCACGGGAACGTCGTTGGGGAAACTGCCGTACTGCTGGATGGTCTGACGTCCGTCGCTGCTGCGGATGACGTACCAGGTGCCGTTGGACGGGCGCCAGACCGCGAAGTCGGTCCGCCGGTCGCCGTCGAAGTCCCCGGACACCGGGACGTCGCCGGACGTGCCGTACTGCTGGTCCGTCCGGCCGCCGTCGCTGCTGCGGATGACGTACCAGGTGCCGTTGGACGGCCGCCAGACCGCCAGGTCGGCCCGCCCGTCGCCGTCGAAATCGCCGGAGACGGGAACGTCCCCCGACAGCCCCCACTGCCGTATCGTCTGTCCGCCGTCGCTGCTGCGCAGGATGTACCACGTCCCGTTGGACGGCCGCCAGATCGCGAAGTCGGCCTTGCCGTCGCCGTCGAAGTCGCCGGACACCGGGACGTCGCCCGACATGCCGTACTGCTGGTCCATCCGGCCGCCGTCGCTGCTGCGGATGACGTACCAAATGCCGTTCGACGGACGCCAAACGGCCAGGTCGGCCTGCCCGTCGCCGTCGAAGTCGCCCGGGACGGGAACGTCGCCGGACAGCCCCCACTGCCGTATCGTCTGTCCGCCGTCGCTGCTGCGCAGGATGTACCACGTCCCGTTGGACGGCCGCCAGACGGCGATGTCGGCCTTGCCGTCGCCGTCGAAGTCGGCTCTGAATCGTTGCGGCGCGCTCGCGTCGGCGGTCGCCAGGGTGCGGGGGGCGGCCGGTCCCGGGCTCGCCACGGCCGTGCCCGAGACTCCGGCGGTGACGCCGAGCAGCGCGAGGCAGAGGGCGCTCAGGCGGGTGGAGGGCTTCGTCTTCCTCATGATGTCTCTCGATTCCTGTCGTCCTGTCGATGGATCCGACGAGGATGAGATGAGTGAGTGCCACGAGGAGGATGTCGGGCCGGGAGCTCCGGCAAAAGACATCGGCAGGTCACTGTCGGTGGCCGGAATCGTCGAAACCCCCCTTCCGACGCGGCACTTCATTAACATTCGACCAGGTGTGCTGACGGTGTCCGGGGCCATTGGGGGGTTCGATGGACAGCTCGACGATCGACGGAGTGGTCGCGGCCGTGAGCGCCGCTGCGGCGACCTACGGCCGGAACGTTCTCGACCACGGGGAGGTGGCCGCGGAACAGGCCACCGTACGACTGGGGCGGCGGCTGCTGGAGCGGCTGCGGCGGGATCCCGGCTCCGACGCGCGGATCTCCGGAGCGGTCCTGGCCGTCGCCGACGATCCGGAGGACGAGGACCGCACAGCCGCACTGCGAGCCGGGGTCGAGAGGGCCCTCCGTCGCGAGGACGGTCTGGCCGGCGAACTGGCCGCGCTGCTCGCCGAGTCGGGCGTCGGCCCGGCGACGGTCCCCGGGGACCGGTCGGTGCGGATGACGACCAACCACGGCATCGTGTCGCTGGGGGACAACGCCCGCAACAGCATCGCGAACCCTGGATGACCGGGTCGGAGGGAGCCACGGCCCGCGCCGTGACCCTCGGAGCGGACAACTACGGCATCATCTCCACCGGTGACGACGCCACCAACGTTCTCGTGATCTTCGACGGGCCGCCGCCGAGCCCCGTCGACACCGGGTTTCCTTCGCTGCCGGTCTCGTTGTCCCCGGCCCATGTGGCAGGGGCGCCGGTGATGGGACGCGAGGCGGAGACCGCCGAGCTGCACGCATCGCTGTCGGGCGCCGCGGGCCCGGGCCCGATCGTCAGGGTGCTGACCGGGCTCGGTGGCGTGGGCAAGTCGACGCTGGCCAACCACTACGCCGACGTCCACCGGGGCGACCACGCCCTGATCCACTGGATGGGTGCGGAGAGCCCGGACGAGATCGAGGCCGGCCTCGCGGGTCTCGCCGCGCGGCTCGACGCGCGCTGGGCGGAGACCGCCCCGCCCCTGGCGGCCACGTGGGCCACGGCCTGGCTGGGCGCGCATCGCGGGTGGCTGCTGATCCTGGACAACGTCAACGACCGAAGCCACATCACCCCCTTACTGGCCCGACTGCCCGAGGGCCGGTTCCTCATCACCACGAGGCTGGCGACCGGCTGGCGCGGAATCCCCACCCTGGCCGTGGGCACGCTGGCGCCGGAGGCGGCCGCGGAAGTGCTGCGCGGGGCGGGTGCCGGGCTCGACGACGACGCCGCGGTCGGGGAGTTGTGCCGTGCGCTGGGACACCTGCCGCTGGCTCTGGACCAGGCCGGTGCCTATCTGGAGGAGACCGGCACCGAGGCCCGCACCTATCTCGGGCTGCTGGCCGACGACCGCGCCAACACGCTGCGCGACGCCGCGAACGGCACGGCCCGGGACCGGACCGTCTCCGCGGTCTGGACGGTGACGCTGGACCGGCTGGCCGAGCAGGAACCGGTCGCGGTGGAACTCCTGCGGGCCCTGGCATGGTTCGCGCCGACCGGGATCCCGCGACGTCTGCTGGACGCGATGCCCGACCGGGCCGCGGCGCACCGCGCCGTCGGCCGGCTGAACGCCTACAGCATGATCACCCTGAAGAACGACGACGGGGACCCCGCCGGCGCCCGGATCTCGGTGCACCGCCTCGTACAGGCCGTCACCCGCACACCGGAAGCCGGGAACCCGCACCGCGGCCCCGCGGCCGTCCGCGAAGGGTGGACCAACGCCGTCGCACTGCTGTCCGCCGCCTTCCCCGCGGAGAACGCCCTGGCGGACACGGCCACTTGGCGCCTGCTGCTGCCCCACATCGACGCGCTGTTCGCGGAATCGGCCGACGAGGATCCGCTCCCTCTCGCGGACGCCCTGTTCATGAACACGGCCGTCCACCTGATCCAGCAGAGCCAGCAGCACCGCGCGGTGCCCTACCTGGTGCACGTCCTCCAGGCCCACGCGCGGGACTTCGGACCGAAGCATCCTTCCACCCTGACCATGCGCGTCGCGCTCGCCTCGGCCCACGAGGAGTCCGGGGACCTGGCGCACGCGATCCCGCTGTTCGAGACGGCCTTGGCCGATCGCCGGGACGTGCTGGGCCCGGACCACCCGGAGACCCACACGTCCCGGGTCCGCCTCGCCGGCGCCTACGAGGCGGCGGGCAGGCCCGACCTCGCGATCGAGCAGCTCGGCCGGGCGCTCGACGACTCCGAGCGGGCGTTCGGCCGCAACCACCCGTGCACCCTGATGGCGCGCAACAACCTGGCCCACGCCCTCGGTTCGGCGGGCCGGCCGGACCTGGCGATCCCGCTGTACACCGAGGTCCTGGCCGATCACGAGGGCGCTCGGGGCCGGGACCACCCGGACTCGCTGACCGCGCGCCACAACCTCGCGTACGCGCGTGGGCGAGGCGGGCGCCGACCGGACCTGGCGATCCTCCTGTACACCGAACTCATCGAGGACATGAAACGGGTGCTCGGCCCGGACCACCCGCAGACCCTCGGCACCGCCAAACAGCCTGGCATCCGCGCATAGGTCGTTGGGCGACCTGGAGCGGGCGACGGAGCTGTACGAGGAAGACGGCCGACGACCGCGCACGGGTGCTGGGCCCGGACCACCCGGACACCTTGACCTCCCGCGCAGCGACCTCGCCCTCATCTATCGGGACGCCGGCGACGGGGAGCGGGCGCTCCCGCTCGCCGAAGCGGTCCTCGCCGACCGGCGGCGCGTCCTGAGCACCGACCACCCGGACCTCCTGACCTCCCTCAACAACCTCGCCGGCTGCTACGGCGCGGTCGGAGCCGCGGACAAGGCCATAGCCCTGTACGAGGAAGTCCTCCGCGACCGCACAAGGGTCCTGGGCCCGGACAACCCCGACACGCTGACGGCACGCAACAACCTCGCCTGCGCCCTCGCGGAGGCCGGCGACCTGGACACGGCAATCCCCCTCCTGCACACGGTCCTTCAGGACCGCGTCCACGTCCTGGGCCGCGACCACCCGCATGCGATCACCTCCCGGGGCACCCTCGGCGGCGCCCACCGAAGAGCGGCGACTTCGACCGCGCGCTCGCGTACTACAGGGAGGGCCCTGGCCGACGCCGACGTGTACTGGGCGAGGATCACGAGCTGACCGTAGCGACTTGAGAGCCGCGTGGACGCGCGGCAGGACTGGTGAGGGGTTGCTGCCGCAACTCCTCGGGGCGCAGGGCGCCCGTAGTCCGTGAAAGCGGCGGGTTCCGCAGGTGGGGGCAGCGGTCCTCGCCGTTGGCGGATTCCCAGCCGGACAGGTGTCGGCAGTGGCTCATGAGTCGGCCCACGGCGTGCATCATGGGTTCTCCTTCGTGTGCACTTGAGCTTGTGGTGAGGAGTACCGCCGGCGTCACGCGGTGACCCCGCGACCTCCCCGCGGTGTGGACCAATCGCGGTCGAGCACCCTCATCGCTATCGTCAGCACCCACCCCGATCCCACGCACGCTCTGTGGCGCTCTGCGCGCATCCAGAGCGCGCTGCGGGATTCGCCGCGGTGCAGGGGACCAGGCAGGGCACTGGCGCGACGAGCCCGGAGATCGACGGCGGATCGGCGAAGCGCTCCGGGCGAGGCATCTCTCCGGCGGCCCTGGTGCGGTGGCAGTCATGGCGGCCAGGACGCCGCAGGCTGTCCCCTCACTCCTCGTCTCGCTCGCACTGCGCGGGGGACAGAGCGAGCCGTCTGGTCCGCGCTCACGCCGTGCTCGATGATTCACGGAGGCCTCGCCGGCCCAGGAGGAAGCGCTCGACCGCGAAGCCGGTGTGCGGGCCTGGCTGTACGTGGACTCAACCTGCTCACAGTTTGCCTCAACGAGGGGCGAAGACGGCGACGAGCGTGCAACTGCGGCGACCGGCAGGCTGCCCCGGCTTCGCCGCGCGCTGGCAACCACATGACGTGTGCCGCGCGCCGGCTGGCTCACCTCGCGCGGCAGGCAGCGTAAGTACGTGTACCGGACGCACCGTGGTGAGAGACTGCGGTGGCGGAGACGCCGGCACCCCGGCCACATGGCGGTGCGCGACCCGGCTGGGACGAGACCAGACGTCTCGCCGTACCTGTGGACGAGCGGGCCTGCGTGAACTCGCCGGGAAACTGCCTCGATGGGGTGCCCGACTCGGAAGCGGCATACGAGCTGGGCGGACGCCGCTGTGGCCCGCCGAACTAGGCCTGGCCCACGCACCAGCACCGGCGTGGTCCTCGCCACCGGCCAGGTGCCGACGGCACCCCGACAGCGACGCGCAGAGAGCCGCGACGCGCGCGTTCGCACAGAGTGCGCGGCTCGCGTCGGGTCCGCTCACCGCAGCGCGAGTGTGGGACGCCCGCGCGACCGTCGCCGGAAGGACTCGCCGGTCACGCCACCCGACGAACCAGGCCCGTACCTCCCCCGGTCCCGCCCGAGCACGAACCTCCAGGAGAACGACGCAAGAGGAAGCAACACGAACCGGATGAC
>NZ_BAAAXZ010000128.1:0-22200 GCF_039535865.1 Streptomyces thioluteus | reverse complement strand
CGGGCAGGAGGGCGCGTCGGCTTCGTCTACGCGCCGGGCATTTTCGTGATGTACAACGCGCACGTCGTCGGCCTGCTCAACGACTCCGACGGGGCGTACGGGTCGGCGGCACGGGCTGGCGCGGCCGGCCAGGTCGTCCTCTTTCGCCCCGCCGACGGACGTCGCCGTTCTCGACGTCCCGGCCGTGGACGCCCCCGTCCTCCCGTTCGACAGACCGCCAAGCGCGGCGTACGCGGGCGGTCGTCGCCGGCTTCCCCGAGAACGGCGGCTCGACTGTCTCGCCGCGACCGTCGCGAACCAGTCCGCGCGAGTGCCAGGACATCTACGGCGACGGTCTCGCGACGCGGTCGGTAGTACTCGGTCCGCTCGCTGGTGCGACCTGGCAACTGTCCGGGCGGCCCGCTGCTGGTCGCCCTCGGGGCGCGTCTACGGCGTCGTCTTCGCACGCTCGACCGGCGAACGCGAGACCGCTACGTGTCTGACGTCGGAGCAGGTGGGGCGGCGCGGGAGCGTGGTGGCGAGGCGAGCGAAGCGGGTGATCCGTGGGAGCCGGGCGCTGCTGTAGCGTCCGCGGTGCCCGCGCCTGCCGGACCCTTCGGTCCACGCGCGTAAACCGCGCCATGAACCAGGAAGGGCATGCACCGACAACGCACCATGGCGGATACAAAGTGACGGGTCCCGGCACGACAGTGTCCCGGTTTCGATCCGGGGTCCGTCGGGAGCCTTCGCGCCGACAACCTCGTGCCCGCAGAGGCGAACGCGGTGGGCCGCCGTCGTCGTCCACCACCACGGACGCGAAGGTCGATCGACCTTCCACGCGCATCGTGCGGAGCATCGACGGCACGCCACCTGGACCGGCCGCACCGTGCGAGTCGTCGCTCCGTGCCAACCAAGGGCGGTCGCCGCCGCCGTCCGCCCCTCCTGCTCCACCAGCGCTGGCTGGTCGACCTCGACGCGCCCGTCGGCACGTACTGGCCCGAGTTCAGGCCGCCGGCAAGGAGCGCGTCCTGGTCCAGGCACCTGCTCGCGCACCGGGCCGGTGTGCCCGTACGTCCGACACCCCGCTCACCGCGCCCAGGCCATCGACGGCGTCAGCGGTCCCGGGCGCCGTCGCGCCCCATGGCGCCCGTCGTGGGAGCCGGGGACCGATCCACGGCTACCACGCCCAGAACCTACAGCTGGCCTCCTCGCGAGCTGGTGCTCCGCATCACCGGCCGTGACGCTCGGCGATGATGCGCGGCCGATGGAGATATCCGGCCGCTCGTGCCTTCAGACCTGTGGATCGGCTGAGGGCTGCCCGCTGGCCGAGCGGCACCGCGCCGTGGAACGGATCGCGACATCGGTGCAGCCGGGCCGGCCCTGCTGGCACGTCCGGTCTGCGGATCCGGCCAGCGGGCCGTCGCCGACGCGTACGCGGAACACCGTCCTCTCCTCCCTGCGGCGCCTTCGGGCCGCGATCGACCGTTCGCTCCCGGACGATGACACGCCCACTGCCTACGCGGCGAGGCTGAACTCCCCGCTCTGGCGGCATCGCCACACCGCCGAGGCGCTCATCACCCGCTCTACGCGGCGCTCATCGGGACTCGAGACGGCGGCCGCCGGCTGCTTTGCGCCCGCTACGCAGACGCTCCTGCACCGTCACGAGGAGTCCGCCGGCCCGGACCGGGTCCTCATCGCGAACACCCGCTTCGGCCTGGGCTACATGCTGCACGGCCCGGCGTCGCCGTTGCTGGGGCCGGGTTCGTTCGGCCACCCCGGGCGGGGCGGGTGCCTGGCCTTCGCGGACCCGGAGAGCGGGATCTCGTTCGGGTACGTGACCAACGGGATGCAGAAGAATGTGACGGCGGATGCGCGGCGCAGGCGTTGGTGCGGGCGGTTGCGCGGTCGCTGGAGGGGTAGGGGAGCCCCGGTCGGGGGTCCAGGGGGCGAAGCCCCCGGCGAACGCGGCGCAGCCGCGTTGTGGGTCCGGGGCCCCGCCCCGGGAGAAACGGTGAAAGCGGGGGTGCCCCCTCTGGGGGAGGGTCCGGGGCACAACCCACCACCCAAAGGAGCCCGCACATGCCCGAGCACCGCTTCACCGCCTGGTCCGTCCTCATCACCGGCGCCGCCCGCGGCATCGGCGCCGCCACCGCCACCCGCCTCGCCCGCGAAGGCGCCCACGTCCTCCTCACCGACATCGACGGCGACCGCGCCGAGGACACGGCGCACGGCATCCGCGCCCAGGGCGGCACCGCCGAACCCCTGCCCTGCGACGTCGCCGACAGGCAGGCCGTCGACCGGGCCGTCGCCCACGCCGTGGCGACGTTCGGCCGCCTCGACGTCCTCGTCAACAACGCCCTCTCCTGCGGCCCCGACCCGGCCCTCTTCGAGGACTACCCGGACGAACTCTGGGAGCGCGACCTCGACATCACCCTCGGCGGAGCCTTCCGCTGCGCGCGGGCCGCGATGCCGCACCTGGCCGCCGCCGGCGGTCGCGGGGCCGTGGTCAACATCGGCTCCGTCAACGGCGAGCAGGACTTCGGCAACCACGCCTACAGCGCCGCCAAGGCCGGCCTCGCGAGTCTGACCCGGACCCTGGCAGGCCAGGCCGCACCCCGCGGCGTACGGGTCAACCTCGTCGCACCGGGCACCGTCCACACCCCCAACTGGGACGGTCGCGAGGACGCGTTGCGCAGGGCCCGCGCCGCACTATCCGCTCGGCCGGGTCGGCCGCCCCGAGGACATCGCGGCGGCCGTCGCCTTCCTCGCCTCGCGGGACGCGGCGTGGATCACCGGCGTGACGCTCCCCGTCGACGGCGGGATCCTCGTCGGCAACCTCGGCCTGCGCAGGGCGCTGCGGAACGAGGAATGACGAACGAGGAATGACTCAACCCGCGTGCAGCATCAGGCCGATGCCCACCACCATCAACGCCGCCGCGGCCACCCGCGGCGCCCCGAACCGCTCCTTGAACAGCACCGTCCCGATCGCCGCCCCCACGATGATCGACGACTCGCGCAGCGCCGCGATCGGCGCCAGCTCGGCCCGCGTCTGGGCCCACAGCACCAGCCCGTAGGCGCACGCCGACAGCACGCCGCCCGGCAGTCCGCGCGCCGCGAACGGCCGGGCGGCGGCCCACGAGCGCGCGCCGCCGAACGGCCAGGGCGTACAGGGGAATCGGAAGGCCCTCCAGGGCCATCAGCCAGGCCGTGAAGCCGAGCGACGAACCGGAGTGGCGCACCCCGAGGCCGTCCACGACGGTGTAGCTCGCGATGGCCAGCCCCGTCCCGACCGCCGCCGCGACCGCCGCCCCGTTCACGGAGCCGCCGCCCCGTACGCCCCACAGGGCCACGCCCACCAGCCCGGCCGACGCCACCGCCACTCCGGCGAGCTGCCATCCGTCCGGCAACTCCCCGGCGAACAGGGCCGCGAGCACCGTGACCGCCAGCGGCGCCGTGCCCCGGGCGATGGGATACATCTGCCCGAAGTCGCCGAGCGAGAACGAACGCATCAGCAACATCATGTAGAGCACGTGCAGCAGCACCGAGGCGCCCAGGTAGGGCCAGGACGCCGGGTCCGGCACCGGGGTGAACGGCAGCAGCGCGGCACCGCAGACCGCGCCGCCCAGGCCCACGAGGGTGAAGGCGACCAACTGGTCGCGGATGCCGTGGGCGATGGCGTTCCAACTGGCGTGGGTGACGGCGGCGGTGAGGACGGCGAGGACGACCAGCGGGGTCATGGGGACGACCGTATGCGGGACGGGCCTTCCGCGCCGTTGCCCGCGTCACCCCGGGGTCACCCCGCGCGCAGCACCGCCGCCACCACCGGGCCCGCCGAGTCGCCGCCGTGGCCGCCCCGGGGTATGACGGCCGCGGCCGCCATGTCGCCCCGGTAGGCGGTGAACCAGCCGTTGGGCCGGTCCTGGCCGTCCACCTCCGCGGAGCCGGTCTTCGCGCCGACGTCCCCGCCGAGCCCGGCCATCGCCGTGCGGCCCGTGCCGCCGAGGGCCGTGAGGCGCATCATGCGGCGCAGTCCGTCCGCGACGGGCCGCGGCAACGGGCGGGCGGCGCGGGCCAGTTTCAGCCCGGCCTGCTCCGGGTCCACCAGGTGCGGCTGGCGGAAGGTGCCGTCCTTCACGGTGGCGGCCACCGAGGCCATGTTCAGCGGATTCATCTGCACCTGGCCCTGGCCTATCATCGCGGCCGCCTTCTCCGCGCCGCCGCCGTCCGGCACCCGGCCGTCGAACGTGGTCACCCCCGTCTGCCAGTTGTCCATGCCGAGGCCGAAGACCTCCCGTGCCTCGGTGCCGAGGTCCGCGTCCGTGACCTTGCCGGCCAGGGAGACGAAGGCGGTGTTGCAGGAGGCGGCGAAGTCCTGGGCGAAGGAGGCGCCCGGGTTCTCGCTCTTCTCGACGTTGTGGAACTGCTTGCCGTAGGTGGCGTACTGCGGGCAGGGCAGCGGCTGGTCCGGCCGCGCCGCGCCCTTCTCCAGCAGCAGCGCGGCCGTGATCACCTTCATCGTCGACCCGGGCGCCGTGCGGCCCAGCAGCGCCGCGTTGAAGCCGGCGCGCCGGGCGCCGGTGTCCGCGACGGCCAGGATCTCCCCGGTGCTCGGGCGCAGCGCGACCACCGACGCCTCGTCGCGCCGGGCCACCGCGTCCTCCGCGGCCCGCTGGGCGCGGGCGTCCAGCGTGGTGCGCAGGGTGGCGGTCTCGCCCTTGTCGACCACGTGCAGCGTGCGGCCGGGGCCCGTGCCGTCGGGCCGCTCGGCCCGGACCTCGACGGCCTCCCGGCCGCCGGCCTTCTCCCCGAACCGCTTGCGCAGTTCGGGCAGGACGGCCGTCAGCGACGGGAATTGCTTGGGGTCGAGCTCCTTGCCGGAGCGGTCCACGGCCTTGAGCCCCGACGCCTTGCCCGGCCCCGTCCGCAGCGTCTCGCCCTGCGCCAGCCCGGGGTGCAGCACCGTCGGCTGCCAGTCCACGACGGCGTGTCCGGTCGTCCGGCCGCGGACGACGCCGAGCGACGACTCGTACGTCCACGTCGAATGCCGGTCCTTGAAGGCGACTTCGGCGGTGACGGTGAAGGGGACCTTCGCCCCCGCCGCGGCACCCTGCCGGAACGTCACCTTCCTGACGCCCGCGCCCTCGCGGTACCCGCCCAACGCGGCCGAGGCCGCCTGCGCGTTGTCCGTCAGAGCCGCGGCCCCCTCCGCGTCCCCCCGGGCCCACGCGGCGAGGAAGTCGCGCGCGGTGTCCTCCACTTCGTCCGCCGTCGGCGGGCCCGTCCGCTCCGGCCCCGCCTCCCCGTGCGCGTTCCTGCCCACGTCGTCCACCAGCCGGTACGCCCCGAACCCGGCGCCGCCCAGCAGCGCCGCGGTGACCACGCCCACCGTGACCTTCGCTCCCGTACGCATCGTCAGCCCCTCCCCGCCCGCGGCGCACCCTGCACCGCGGAACTGTCCTACGGCGCAGCACACTACGGGAGGGCACTGACAATGCACGCGGCGTGACCGACGGTCGTCGCTCACGTCACATGGACAACACCGCCGGCACCCCGGACAACGCCTCAGATCCAGGTGTCGAACCACATCCGGTTCCGCCACGCGTCCAACGGGATCGCCTGGCCGGTGTAGATGGGGAAGAAGTAGATGAAGTTCCAGACGATCAGCAGGATCAGCGTTCCCGCGCCGACGATCCCGGCCACCCGCCGCCGTTCCGACGTGTCCCGTGGCCCCACGATCGCCCCGATCATCATCGCCACCGCCAGACACAGGAACGGCACGAACACCACGGTGTAGAAGTCGAAGATCGTCCGGTCCTGCCACTTGAACCACGGCAGCAGACCCGCCGCGACGCCGCACAGGATCGCGCCGGCCCGCCAGTCGCGCCGGAAGAACCAGCGGAAGAGCAGGTAGGCCAGGGCGAAGCAGGCGGCCCACCACAGCACCGGCGTGCCCAGCGCGAGGACTTCGCGCGCGCACTTGCCCGCGGTGTCCGTGGGGCAGCCGTCGTGCCCGGCGGCCGGGGACTCGTAGAAGTAGGAGACCGGACGGCCCTGGACCAGCCAGCTCCACGGGTTGGACTGGTAGGTGTGCGGGGAGTGGAGGGTGGTGTTGAACTTCCACACCTCCTCCTCGTAATGCCACAGGCTGCGCAGCGGGTTGAGGAGGCCGGCCAGGAAGCCGTCGGAGCTGTAGCCGCCCTCGGTCTCCGCCCAGTGCCGGTAGTAGCCGCTGTGCTGCCAGCCCTGGGTCTCGCTGTACGTACCGCTGTTGGCGAACCAGCCGCTCCAGGAGGCCAGGTAGACCGCGATCGCCACGGGCACGGTGGCGAGGAACGCCCAGGGCGCGTCCCGTCGCAGCATCGCGCGCCAGGGCCGCTGCGCGCCCGCCAGGCGGCGCGAGCCCACGTCCCACACCACGATCAGCAGGCCGAACGCGGCCAGGTAGACCGCGCCGTTCCACTTCGTGGCGGCGGCGAGCCCGAGGAACACCCCGGCCGCGATCCGCCACGGACGCCATCCGAGCCGCAGCGTGCCGCCGACCCCGGCGTCCGGCCGGGCGACGCCCTCGTCCGTCTCCGGCAGCGCGGCGGCCAGCCGGGCCCGGGCCTTGTCGCGGTCCACCAGCACACAGCCGAAGGCCGCGAGCACGAAGAACATCAGCACCAGGTCGAGCAGCGACGTGCGGCTCATCACGAAGTGCATGCCGTCCACGGCCATCAGCCCGCCGGCGACGCAGCCGAGGAACGTGGAGCGGAACAGCCGCCGCCCGATGCGGCAGAGCATCAGCACCGACAGCGTGCCCAGCAGCGCGACCATGAAGCGCCAGCCGAACGGCGTGAGCCCGAAGAGCTGCTCGCCGACGCCGATGACCCACTTGCCGACCGGCGGGTGCACGACGAACGTGGGGGCGTCGGCGACGTGGTCGTAGCCCTGGATGATCCGGCCGTTGATGTCGTCCGGCCACTTCGCCTCGTAGCCGTACTTCCACAGCGCCCAGGCGTCCTTGGCGTAGTACGTCTCGTCGAATATCACCGCGTTCGGGCTGCGCAGGTTGTGGAAGCGGGTGAGCCCGGCGACCAGCGCCACCAGCAGCGGGCCGAGCCAGCCCAGCGACCGCGCCAGCAGCCGCGCCGGCCCCGGCCGCACGCCCAGCACCGTCCACAGCCGGGTGCCCGGCTCGGGGTAGGGCGGTACGAGCCGCTCCCGCACGTCGCCCCCGCGCCGGGGGGCCACGTAGCCGAAGCGGCGCAGCCGGAGCTGCCACGGGGGGCGGCTGGCCGGCGGCCGTACGGTCACGCCGGTCGTGCGTCGCGGTGTCACTGGTCACCGCGCCATCGTAGGGAACCGTCCTGTGCCGGGGCGGGGGAGCGGGGAGCGCGCGGCGGCGGACCGACGGTCGGGCGCGCGCCGGGGGGCCTGCGAGGATGGGGAGGTGACTGGAACGCTCGTACTCGCAGGAACCCCCATCGGCGACGTGGCCGACGCGCCGCCGCGGCTGGCCGCGGAGCTGGCCGCCGCCGAGGTGATCGCCGCGGAGGACACCCGGCGGCTGCGCCGCCTCACCCAGGCGCTGGGGGTGCACACCACCGGCCGGGTCGTCTCGTACTTCGAGGGCAACGAGTCGGCGCGGACGCCCGAGCTCGTCGAGGCGCTGGCCGGCGGGGCGCGGGTGCTGCTGGTCACGGACGCGGGGATGCCGTCGGTCTCCGACCCCGGCTACCGCCTGGTCGCCCGCCGCGGTTGAGCGCGGGGTGAAGGTGACCGCCGTCCCCGGGCCGTCCGCGGTGCTCACGGCGCTCGCGGTGTCCGGGCTGCCGGTGGACCGGTTCTGCTTCGAGGGCTTCCTGCCGCGCAAGGCCGGGGAGCGGCTGGGGCGGCTGCGCGAGGTGGCGGACGAGCGCCGCACCCTCGTCTACTTCGAGTCCCCGCACCGGCTGGAGGACACCCTGAAGGCCATGGCCGAGGCGTTCGGCGGGGACCGGCGGGCGGCCGTCTGCCGGGAGCTGACCAAGACCTACGAGGAGGTCCGCCGCGGCCCGGTGGCGGAGCTGGCCGAGTGGGCGGCCGGGGACGTCCGCGGCGAGATCACGATCGTCGTCCAGGGCGCCGTCCCGGGTCCCAAGGAGACCGACGCGGACGAGCTGGTCCGCCGGGTGCGGGTGCGCGAGGAGGCCGGGGAGCGCCGCAAGGAGGCGATCGCCGCGGTGGCCGCGGAGGCGGGAATTCCGAAGCGCGAGGTGTTCGACGCGGTGGTCGCCGCGAAAACCGCCGCCAAATCCGCGCAGTAGCGCGTGGGGATGGCAGTGAACACGCCAAAAAATGCCGGGCGACACGTCTCGCCGTAAAGTAAAGGGCTGGCGCGAAAAGCAAAGGTCAGACCTCGCTCTGACCTTGCTCCCGGGCTCTTCGGGCAATGAGCGGTTAAGTTTGCCCCAATTCAGGGATTGGGCTGCTGCGCCGACGCGGGAATGGGCGTTCCCTGGTTGTGGGACGTCCGATCCCGGAACAGCGTCCGGCTGGACGGAATATGTCCGGCGGACAAGAGGAGCTGCCATGAGCGAGACCGCAGGAACCTCGAGTGGCGTCGAGCCCACGACCGCGACCCGTACGGCGCCGCCTGCCCGGCCGGGGCAGGAGAACGTGCACGAGTCGTACGCCTTCGCCTGCATGCGGTGCGGGCACTGCTGGGAACAGTCGTACGAGATAGAGCACCACGTGGACGTCGAGGGCAAGCCCTTCGTCACGTACTACGCCGACGGCACCCGGGTGCCGTCGCCCCTGACCCGCCCCACGTGCGTGAACTGCGGCGCGCACGTCGTCCGCATCATGCGCTCGGGGTCAGGTGGCACAGGTGGCCGACGCCCTCCATCTCGCTTCGCGCACCGTCGTCTCGCCGGTCTCGCCCACCGGCCCGTTCAACAGCGGCGGCATCCCGGTCGACACCCGGCCGGAACGGGCCGAGGCGAAGCACCACTGGCACCTCTCCGACCTGCTGCACCCGTTCCACCGGAAGTAGCCCGGTCGGTCCGGCCCCCGGCCGGTCCCTAGAATCCCGACCATGGCGGCGACAGCACGGAACAGCGGCTCGGCGGACGGCGAGCGGAAGAAGCAGGACCTCAAGGACGTCCCTCCACCGCCGCCGGCCCCGCTGGCCGTGCCCGTCGCCGACTCGCACACCCATCTGGACATGCAGGGCACGAGCGTCGAGGAGGCCCTGGCCGCGGCCGCCGCCGTCGGCGTGACCACGGTGATCCAGGTGGGGTGCGACCTGGCCGGATCCCGCTGGGCGGCCGAGACCGCCGCGGCGCACGCGAACGTCTGGGCCACGGTGGCCCTGCACCCCAACGAGGCGCCGAGGATCGTCCTCGGCGACCCCGACGGCTGGTCGCGCCAGGGCGCGCGCGAGCCCGGCGGCATGCCCGCCCTCGACGAGGCGCTGGCGGAGATCGACGCCCTGGCCGCGCTGGAGGCGGTGCGCGGCGTGGGCGAGACCGGCCTCGACTTCTTCCGTACCGGGCCGGAGGGCGTGGCGGCCCAGGAGTACTCCTTCCGCCGGCACATCGACATCGCCAAGCGGCACGGCAAGGCCCTGGTCATCCACGACCGGGACGCCCACGACGACGTGCTGCGGGTGCTCGCGGAGGAGGGCGCGCCCGAGACGGTGGTCTTCCACTGCTTCTCCGGTGACGCCGCCATGGCGAAGGTCTGCGCCGAGGCGGGCTACTACCTGTCCTTCGCCGGCAACGTCACCTTCAAGAACGCCCAGCCGCTGCGCGACGCCCTGGCCGTCACCCCGCTCGACCGGATCCTCGTCGAGACCGACGCCCCCTTCCTGACGCCCGCGCCCTACCGGGGACGGCCCAACGCGCCGTACCTCATTCCGGTCACTTTGCGGGCGATGGCGGCCGTGACGGGCGTCGACGAGGACGCCCTGGCCACGGCGGTCGGCGCGAATACCGCACGGGTGTTCCGCTACTGACCCCTGGATCACGACACAGTGTGACTATCGGACTTTGGAGAGTCACCGAAGCTTCGCTACAGTCCTGGCCCGTCAGCCCGGACCCAGTGGAGTGTCGTGAGCCATCCGCAGGGCAGCCCCCACGCTGCGCGCCTCGGTGCGGCGGAGCCGCCGTCGTACCTCCCGTACGCACCGCACGATGCGTACGGGCCCCAGGAGTCCTATGGAGTCCATGGCGCACCTGAGATCCACGAGGCGTACGTGCCCCGGCAGTCCTCGGGTCGTCGGCCCTGGGCGCCGAGGACGTCCTGACGGGCGTCGTCCACCCCGCCTACGAGCCCACTGCCTACGAGCCCACTGCCTACGACTCCACTGCCTACGACCCCGCCGCCTACGCGGAGCCGTCCTTCGAGGCCCCCGCCGAGGACCGCCTTCCGGCGAGCCCCTTCGGCGGTTACGACGACGAGCCGCCCGACGACCTCTACGGCGAGCCCGCCGGCCCCGGCCGCGCCGGCAGCCGCCGGGCGACGCGCCGCAAGCGGACCGGGGCCGTCCCGGACCCCCCTGCGCCGCCTGCTGCCGCAGGCCCTGGTCGTCGCCTTCCTGGCCGGCGGCACCTCCGCCTTCATCGCCAGCGACAAGGCCGTCCAGCTCAGCGTCGACGGCGCGCCGCGCACCCTGCACACCTTCGCCGGCGACGTCGGCGAGCTGCTGGCGGACGAGGGCATGGCCGTCGGCGAGCACGACATCGTCGCCCCCGGCCGCGACCACGACCTGACCGCCGGCGACCGCGTCGTCGTCCGCTACGGCCGCCCGGTCACCCTCACCCTCGACGGCGAGCGCCGCCAGGTGTGGACCACGGCCCGGACCGTGGACGGCGCCCTGCGCCAGCTCGGCGTCCGCGCCGAGGGCGCCTACCTCTCCGCCTCCCGCTCCGCGCCCATCTCCCGCCGCGGCCTGGACCTGGACGTCCGCACCGAGCGCACGGTCACCTTCGTGGCCGACGGGCACGAGCACACCCTGCGCACCAACGCCGCCACCGTCCGCGAGGCCGTCCGGCAGGCCGGCATCGTCCTCCACGGGCAGGACACCGCCTCCGTGGACCCCGACAGCTTCCCGCGCGACGGCCAGACGATCTCGATCATGAGGATCACCGGCGGCCAGGAGGTCCCGCGAAGTCGATCGGGACCTCGCGTACCTCCTGGCCGCCGGTGCATCCTCATGATCGAGATCGTCTGGCCGTCGCGCGGGAAGCTGTCGGGGTCCACGGAGGCGGTGTCCTGCCCGTGGAGGACGATGCCGGCCTGCCGGACGGCCTCGCGGACGGTGGCGGCGTTGGTGCGCAGGGTGTGCTCGTGCCCGTCGCCACGAGGTGACCGTGCGCTCGGTGCGGACGTCCAGGTCCAGGCCGCGGCGGGAGATGGGCGCGGAGCGGGAGGCGGAGAGGTAGGCGCCCTCGGCGCGGACGCCGAGCTGGCGCAGGGCGCCGTCCACGGTCCGGGCCGTGGTCCACACCTGGCGGCGCTCGCCGTCGAGGGTGAGGGTGACCGGGCGGCCGTAGCGGACGACGACGCGGTCGCCGGCGGTCAGGTCGTGGTCGCGGGCCGGGGGCGACGATGTCGTGCTCGCCGACGGCCATGCCCTCGTCCGCCAGCAGCTCGCCGACGTCGCCGGCGAAGGTGTGCAGGGTGCGCGGCGCGCCGTCGACGCTGAGCTGGACGGCCTTGTCGCTGGCGATGAAGGCGGAGGTGCCGCCGGGCCAGGAAGGCGACGACCAGGGCCTGCGGCAGCAGGCGGCGCAGGGGGTCCGGGACGGCCCCGGTCCGCTTGCGGCGCGTCGCCCGGCGGCTGCCGGCGCGGCCGGGGCCGGCGGGCTCGCCGTAGAGGTCGTCGGCGGCTCGTCGTCGTAACCGCCGAAGGGGCTCGCCGGAAGGCGGTCCTCGGCGGGGGCCTCGAAGGACGGCTCCGCGTAGCGGCGGGGTCGTAGGCAGTGGAGTCGTAGGGCAGTGGGCTCGTAGGCAGTGGGCTCGTAGGCGGGGTGGACGACGCCCGTCAGGACGTCCTCGGCGCCCAGGGCCGACGACCCCGAGGACTGCCGGGGCACGTACGCCTCGTGGATCTCAGGTGCGGCCATGGACTCCATAGGACTCCTGGGGCCCGTACGCATCGTGCGGTGCGTACGGAGTACGACGGCGGCTCCGCCGCACCGAGGCGCGCAGCGTGGGGGCTGCCCTGCGGATGGCTCACGACCTCCACTGGGTCCGGGCTGACGGGCCAGGACTGTAGCGAAGCTTCGGTGACTCTCCAAAGTCCGATAGTCACACTGTGTCGTGATCCAGGGGTCAGTAGCGGAACACCCTGTGCGGTATTCGCGCCGACCGCCGTGGCCAGGGCGTCCTCGTCGACGCCCGTCACGGCCGCCATCGCCCGCAAAGTGACCGAATGAGGTACGGCGCGTTGGGCCGTCCCCGGTAGGGCGCGGGCGTCAGGAAGGGGGCGTCGGTCTCGACGAGGATCCGGTCGAGCGGGGTGACGGCCAGGGCGTCGCGCAGCGGCTGGGCGTTCTTGAAGGTGACGTTGCCGGCGAAGGACAGGTAGTAGCCCGCCTCGGCGCAGACCTTCGCCATGGCGGCGTCACCGGAGGAAGCAGTGGAAGACCACCGTCTCGGGCGCGCCCTCCTCCGCGAGCAACCCGCAGCACGTCGTCGTGGGCGTCCCGGTCGTGGATGACCAGGGCCTTGCCGTGCCGCTTGGCGATGTCGATGTGCCGGCGGAAGGAGTACTCCTGGGCCGCCACGCCCTCCGGCCCGGTACGGAAAGAAGTCGAGGCCGGTCTCGCCCACGCCGCGCACCGCCTCCAGCGCGGCCCAGGGCGTCGATCTCCGCCAGCGCCTCGTCGAGGGCGGGCATGCCGCCGGGCTCGCGCGCGCCCTGGCGCGACCAGCCGTCGGGGTCGCCGAGGACGATCCTCGGCGCCTCGTTGGGGTGCAGGGCCACCGTGGCCCAGACGTTCGCGTGCGCCGCGGCGGTCTCGGCCGCCCAGCGGGATCCGGCCAGGTCGCACCCACCTGGATCACCGTGGTCACGCCGACGGCGGCGGCCGCGGCCAGGGCCGTCCTCGACGCTCGTGCCCTGCATGTCCAGATGGGTGTGGCGAGTCGGCGACGGGCACGGCAGCGGGGCCGGCGGCGGTGGAGGGACGTCCTTGAGGTCCTGCTTCTTCCGCTCGCCGTCCGCCGAGCCGCTGTTCCGTGCTGTCGCCGCCATGGTCGGGATTCCTAGGACCGGCCCGGGGCCGGACCGACCGGGCTACTTCCGGTGGAACGGGTGCAGCAGGGTCGGAGAGGTGCCAGTGGTGCTTCGCCTCGGCCCGTTCCGGCGGGTGTCGACCGGGGATGCCGCCGCTGTTGAACGGGCCGGTGGGCGAGACCGGCGAGACGACGGTGCGCGAAGCGAGAATGGAGGGCGTCGGCCACCTGTGCACACCTGACCCGAGCGCATGATGCGGACGGACGTGCGCGCCGCAGTTCACGCACGTGGGGCGGGTCCAGGGGCGACGGCACCCGGGTGGCGTCGGCGTAGTACGTGACGAAGGGCTTGCCCTCGACGTCCACGTGGTGCTCTATCTCGTACGACTGTTCCCAGCAGTGCCCGCACCGCATGCAGGCGAAGGCGTACGACTCGTGCACGTTCTCCTGCCCCGGCCGGCAGGCGGCGCCGTACGGGTCGCGGTCGTGGGCTCGACGCCACTCGAGGTTCCTGCGGTCTCGCTCATGGCAGCTCCTCTTGTCCGCCGGACATATTCCGTCCCAGCCGGACGCTGTTCCGGGATCGGACGGTCCACAACCAGGGAACGCCCATTCCCGCGTCGGCGCAGCAGCCCAATCCCTGAATTGGGGCAAACTTAACGCTCATTGCCCGAAGAGCCCGGGAGCAAGGTCAGAGCGAGGTCTGACCTTTGCTTTTCGCGCCAGCCCTTTACTTTAGACGGCGGAGACGTGGTCGCCCGGCATTTTTTGGCGTGTTCACTGCCATCCCCACGCGCTACTGCGCGGGATTTGGCGCGGTTTTCCGCGGGCGACCACCGCGTCGAACACCTCGCGCTTCGGAATTCCCGCCTCCGCGGCCACCGCGGCGATCGCCTCCTTGCGGCGCTCCCCGGCCTCCTCGCGCACCCCGCACGCCGGCGGACCAGCTCGTCCGCGTCGGTCTCCTTGGGACCCGGGACGGGCGCCCTGGACGACGATCGTGATCTCGCCGCGGACGGTCCCCGGCCGCCCACTCGGCCAGCTCCGCCACCGGGCCGCGGCGGACCTCCTCGTAGGTCTTGGTCCAGCTCCCGGCAGACGGCCGCCCGCCGGTCCCCGCCGAACGCCTCGGCCATGGCCTCAGGGTGTCCTCCAGCCGGTGGCGGGGACTCGAAGTAGACGAGGGTGCGGCGCTCGTCCGCCACCTCGCGCAGCCGCCCCAGCCGCTCCCCCGGCCCTTGCGCGGCAGGAAGCCCTCGAAGCAGAACCGGTCCACCGGCAGCCCGGACACCGCGAGCGCCGTGAGCACCGCGGACGGCCCGGGGACGGCGGTCACCTTCACCCCGCGCTGCAACCGCGGCGGCGACCAGGCGGTAGCCGGGGTCGGGAGACCGACGGCCATCCCCCGCGTCGCGTGACCAGCAGCACGCGCCCCGCGGCCAGCGCCTCGACGAGCTCGGGCGTCCGCGCCGCGACTCGTTGCCTCGAAGTACGAGACGACCCGGCCGGTGGTTGTGCACCCCCAGCGGCCTGGGTGAGTGGCGGCGCAGCCGCCGGGTGTCCTCCGCGGCGATCACCTCGGCGGCGGCCAGCTCCGCGGCCAGCCGCGCGGCGGCGCGTCGGCCACGGTCGCCGATGGGGGGTTACACTGCGAGTACGAGCGTTCCAGTCACCTCCCCATCCTCGCAGGCCCCCCGGCGCGCGCCCGACCGTCGGTCCGCCGCCGCGGCGCTCCCCGCTCCCCCGCCCCGGCACAGGACGGTTCCCTACGATGGCGCGGTGACCAGTGACACCGCGACGCACGACCGGCGTGACCGTACGGCCGCCGGCCAGCCGCCCCCCGTGGCAGCTCCGGCTGCGCCGCTTCGGCTACGTGGCCCCCCGCGCGGGGGGCGACGTGCGGGAGCGGCTCGTACCGCCCTACCCCGAGCCGGGCACCCGGCTGTGGACGGTGCTGGGCGTGCGGCCGGGGCCGGCGCGGCTGCTGGCGCGGTCGCTGGGCTGGCTCGGCCCGCTGCTGGTGGCGCTGGTCGCCGGGCTCACCCGCTTCCACAACCTGCGCAGCCCGAACGCGGTGATATTCGACGAGACGTACTACGCCAAGGACGCCTGGGCGCTGTGGAAGTACGGCTACGAGGCGAAGTGGCCGGACGACATCAACGGCCGGATCATCCAGGGCTACGACCACGTCGCCGACGCCCCCACGTCGTCGTGCACCCGCCGGTCGGCAAGTGGGTCATCGGCGTCGGCGAGCAGCTCTTCGGGCTCACGCCGTTCGGCTGGCGCTTCATGGTCGCGCTGCTGGGCACGCTGTCGGTGCTGATGCTCTGCCGCATCGGGCGGCGGCTGTTCCGCTCCACGTTCCTCGGCTGCGTCGCCGGCGGGCTGATGGCCGTGGACGGCATGCACTTCGTGATGAGCCGCACGTCGCTGCTCGACCTGGTGCTGATGTTCTTCGTGCTCGCGGCCTTCGGCTGTGTGCTGGTGGACCGCGACAAGGCCCGGGCCCGGCTGGCCGCCGCGCTGCCGGAGACGGACGAGGGCGTCGCCCGGCCGGACGCCGGGGTCGGCGGCACGCTGCGGCTCGGATGGCGTCCGTGGCGGATCGCGGCCGGGGTGTTCCTCGGGCTCGCCGCCGCCACGAAGTGGAACGGCGCGGTCTACCTGGCCGCGTTCGGCCTGCTGATCGTGGTGTGGGACGTGGGCTCGCGCCGCCTGGCGGGCGCGCAGCGGCCCTGGCGCGCGATGCTGCGACGGGACGCGCCCTGGGCGTTCCTCGCCACCGTGCCCGTGGCGATCGCGGTCTACCTGGCCTCCTGGAGCGGCTGGTTCGCCAACAGCGGTACGTACAGCGAGACCCAGGGCTGGCAGCACAGCGGCTACTACCGGCACTGGGCGGAGACCGAGGGCGGCTACAGCTCCGACGGCTTCCTGGCCGGCCTCCTCAACCCGCTGCGCAGCCTGTGGCATTACGAGGAGGAGGTGTGGAAGTTCAACACCACCCTCCACTCCCCGCACACCTACCAGTCCAACCCGTGGAGCTGGCTGGTCCAGGGCCGTCCGGTCTCCTACTTCTACGAGTCCCCGGCCGCCGGGCACGACGGCTGCCCCACGGACACCGCGGGCAAGTGCGCGCGCGAAGTCCTCGCGCTGGGCACGCCGGTGCTGTGGTGGGCCGCCTGCTTCGCCCTGGCCTACCTGCTCTTCCGCTGGTTCTTCCGGCGCGACTGGCGGGCCGGCGCGATCCTGTGCGGCGTCGCGGCGGGTCTGCTGCCGTGGTTCAAGTGGCAGGACCGGACGATCTTCGACTTCTACACCGTGGTGTTCGTGCCGTTCCTGTGTCTGGCGGTGGCGATGATGATCGGGGCGATCGTGGGGCCACGGGACACGTCGGAACGGCGGCGGGTGGCCGGGATCGTCGGCGCGGGAACGCTGATCCTGCTGATCGTCTGGAACTTCATCTACTTCTTCCCCATCTACACCGGCCAGGCGATCCCGTTGGACGCGTGGCGGAACCGGATGTGGTTCGACACCTGGATCTGAGGCGTTGTCCGGGGTGCCGGCGGTGTTGTCCATGTGACGTGAGCGACGACCGTCGGTCACGCCGCGTGCATTGTCAGTGCCCTCCCGTAGTGTGCTGCGCCGTAGGACAGTTCCGCGGTGCAGGGTGCGCCGCGGGCGGGGAGGGGCTGACGATGCGTACGGGAGCGAAGGTCACGGTGGGCGTGGTCACCGCGGCGCTGCTGGGCGGCGCCGGGTTCGGGGCGTACCGGCTGGTGGACGACGTGGGCAGGAACGCGCACGGGGAGGCGGGGCCGGAGCGGACGGGCCCGCCGACGGCGGACGAAGTGGAGGACACCGCGCGCGACTTCCTCGCCGCGTGGGCCCGGGGGGACGCGGAGGGGGCCGCGGCTCTGACGGACAACGCGCAGGCGGCCTCGGCCGCGTTGGGCGGGTACCGCGAGGGCGCGGGCGTCAGGAAGGTGACGTTCCGGCAGGGTGCCGCGGCGGGGGCGAAGGTCCCCTTCACCGTCACCGCCGAAGTCGCCTTCAAGGACCGGCATTCGACGTGGACGTACGAGTCGTCGCTCGGCGTCGTCCGCGGCCGGACGACCGGACACGCCGTCGTGGACTGGCAGCCGACGGTGCTGCACCCCGGGCTGGCGCAGGGCGAGACGCTGCGGACGGGGCCGGGCAAGGCGTCGGGGCTCAAGGCCGTGGACCGCTCCGGCAAGGAGCTCGACCCCAAGCAATTCCCGTCGCTGACGGCCGTCCTGCCCGAACTGCGCAAGCGGTTCGGGGAGAAGGCCGGCGGCCGGGAGGCCGTCGAGGTCCGGGCCGAGCGGCCCGACGGCACGGGCCCCGGCCGCACGCTGCACGTGGTCGACAAGGGCGAGACCGCCACCCTGCGCACCACGCTGGACGCCCGCGCCCAGCGGGCCGCGGAGGACGCGGTGGCCCGGCGCGACGAGGCGTCGGTGGTCGCGCTGCGCCCGAGCACCGGGGAGATCCTGGCCGTCGCGGACACCGGCGCCCGGCGCGCCGGCTTCAACGCGGCGCTGCTGGGCCGCACGGCGCCCGGGTCGACGATGAAGGTGATCACGGCCGCGCTGCTGCTGGAGAAGGGCGCGGCGCGGCCGGACCAGCCGCTGCCCTGCCCGCAGTACGCCACCTACGGCAAGCAGTTCCACAACGTCGAGAAGAGCGAGAACCCGGGCGCCTCCTTCGCCCAGGACTTCGCCGCCTCCTGCAACACCGCCTTCGTCTCCCTGGCCGGCAAGGTCACGGACGCGGACCTCGGCACCGAGGCACGGGAGGTCTTCGGCCTCGGCATGGACAACTGGCAGACGGGGGTGACCACGTTCGACGGCCGGGTGCCGGACGGCGGCGGCGCGGAGAAGGCGGCCGCGATGATAGGCCAGGGCCAGGTGCAGATGAATCCGCTGAACATGGCCTCGGTGGCCGCCACCGTGAAGGACGGCACCTTCCGCCAGCCGCACCTGGTGGACCCGGAGCAGGCCGGGCTGAAACTGGCCCGCGCCGCCCGCCCGTTGCCGCGGCCCGTCGCGGACGGACTGCGCCGCATGATGCGCCTCACGGCCCTCGGCGGCACGGGCCGCACGGCGATGGCCGGGCTCGGCGGGGACGTCGGCGCGAAGACCGGCTCCGCGGAGGTGGACGGCCAGGACCGGCCCAACGGCTGGTTCACCGCCTACCGGGGCGACATGGCGGCCGCGGCCGTCATACCCCGGGGCGGCCACGGCGGCGACTCGGCGGGCCCGGTGGTGGCGGCGGTGCTGCGCGCGGGGTGACCCCGGGGTGACGCGGGCAACGGCGCGGAAGGCCCGTCCCGCATACGGTCGTCCCCATGACCCCGCTGGTCGTCCTCGCCGTCCTCACCGCCGCCGTCACCCACGCCAGTTGGAACGCCATCGCCCACGGCATCCGCGACCAGTTGGTCGCCTTCACCCTCGTGGGCCTGGGCGGCGCGGTCTGCGGTGCCGCGCTGCTGCCGTTCACCCCGGTGCCGGACCCGGCGTCCTGGCCCTACCTGGGCGCCTCGGTGCTGCTGCACGTGCTCTACATGATGTTGCTGATGCGTTCGTTCTCGCTCGGCGACTTCGGGCAGATGTATCCCATCGCCCGGGGCACGGCGCCGCTGGCGGTCACGGTGCTCGCGGCCCTGTTCGCCGGGGAGTTGCCGGACGGATGGCAGCTCGCCGGAGTGGCGGTGGCGTCGGCCGGGCTGGTGGGCGTGGCCCTGTGGGGCGTACGGGGCGGCGGCTCCGTGAACGGGGCGGCGGTCGCGGCGGCGGTCGGGACGGGGCTGGCCATCGCGAGCTACACCGTCGTGGACGGCCTCGGGGTGCGCCACTCCGGTTCGTCGCTCGGCTTCACGGCCTGGCTGATGGCCCTGGAGGGCCTTCCGATTCCCCTGTACGCCCTGGCCGTTCGGCGGCGCGCGCTCGTGGCCGCCGCCCGGCCGTTCGCGGCGCGCGGACTGCCGGGCGGCGTGCTGTCGGCGTGCGCCTACGGGCTGGTGCTGTGGGCCCAGACGCGGGCCGAGCTGGCGCCGATCGCGGCGCTGCGCGAGTCGTCGATCATCGTGGGGGCGGCGATCGGGACGGTGCTGTTCAAGGAGCGGTTCGGGGCGCCGCGGGTGGCCGCGGCGGCGTTGATGGTGGTGGGCATCGGCCTGATGCTGCACGCGGGTTGAGTCATTCCTCGTTCGTCATTCCTCGTTCCGCAGCGCCCTGCGCAGGCCGAGGTTGCCGACGAGGATCCCGCCGTCGACGGGGAGCGTCACGCCGGTGATCCACGCCGCGTCCCGCGAGGCGAGGAAGGCGACGGCCGCCGCGATGTCCTCGGGGCGGCCGACCCGGCCGAGCGGATAGTGCGGCGCGGCCCTGCGCAACGCGTCCTCGCGACCGTCCCAGTTGGGGGTGTGGACGGTGCCCGGTGCGACGAGGTTGACCCGTACGCCGCGGGGTGCGGCCTGGCCTGCCAGGGTCCGGGTCAGACTCGCGAGGCCGGCCTTGGCGGCGCTGTAGGCGTGGTTGCCGAAGTCCTGCTCGCCGTTGACGGAGCCGATGTTGACCACGGCCCCGCGACCGCCGGCGGCGGCCAGGTGCGGCATCGCGGCCCGCGCGCAGCGGAAGGCTCCGCCGAGGGTGATGTCGAGGTCGCGCTCCCAGAGTTCGTCCGGGTAGTCCTCGAAGAGGGCCGGGTCGGGGCCGCAGGAGAGGGCGTTGTTGACGAGGACGTCGAGGCGGCCGAACGTCGCCACGGCGTGGGCGACGGCCCGGTCGACGGCCTGCCTGTCGGCGACGTCGCAGGGCAGGGGTTCGGCGGTGCCGCCCTGGGCGCGGATGCCGTGCGCCGTGTCCTCGGCGCGGTCGCCGTCGATGTCGGTGAGGAGGACGTGGGCGCCTTCGCGGGCGAGGCGGGTGGCGGTGGCGGCGCCGATGCCGCGGGCGGCGCCGGTGATGAGGACGGACCAGGCGGTGAAGCGGTGCTCGGGCATGTGCGGGCTCCTTTGGGTGGTGGGTTGTGCCCCGGACCCTCCCCCAGAGGGGGCACCCCCGCTTTCACCGTTTCTCCCGGGGCGGGGCCCCGGACCCACAACGCGGCTGCGCCGCGTTCGCCGGGGGCTTCGCCCCCTGGACCCCCGACCGGGGCTCCCTACCCCTCCAGCGACCGCGCAACCGCCCGCACCAACGCCTGCGCCCGCGCATCCGCCGTCACATTCTTCTGCATCCCGTTGGTCACGTACCCGAACGAGATCCCGCTCTCCGGGTCCGCGAAGGCCAGGCACCCGCCCCGCCCGGGGTGGCCGAACGAACCCGGCCCCAGCAACGGCGACGCCGGGCCGTGCAGCATGTAGCCCAGGCCGAAGCGGGTGTTCGCGATGAGGACCCGGTCCGGGCCGGCGGACTCCTCCGTGCGGGCCAGGGTCAGCGTCGCGGGGGCGAAGAGCCGGCGGCCGCCGTCCTCGACGTCCCCGATGAGCGCCGCGTAGAAGCGGGAGAGCGCCTCGGCGGTGGCGATGCCCGCCGAGGCGGGGAGTTCGGCCGCCCGGTAGGCAGGGTCGTTCTCGTCCGGGAGCGGGTCGATCGCGGCGAAGGCGCGCCGCGTGAGGGAGGACGGGTCCGCGTACGCGTCGGCGACGGCCCGCTTGGGCCGGATCCGCAGACCGGACGTGCCGCCGGCCGGCTCCGGCGGCACGATGTCGCCGATCCGTCCGGCGCGGTGCCGCTCGGCCGCGGGCAGCCCGATCCACAGGTCGAGGCCGAGCGGCCCGGATATCTCCTCGGCGGTCCACTCGCCGAGCGTCCGGCCGGTGATGCGGAGCACCAGCTCGCCGAGGAGCCAGCTGTAGGTCTGGGCGTGGTAGCCGTGATCGGTCCCCGGCTCCCACGCGGGCGCCTGGGCGGCGACGGCGCGCGGGCCGCTGACGCCGTCGATGGCCTGGGCGGGCGTGAGCGGGGTGTCGAGGACGGGCACCCCGGCCCGGTGCGCGAGCAGGTGCCGGACCAGGACGCGCTCCTTGCCGGCGGCCTTGAACTCGGGCCAGTACGTGCCGACGGGCGCGTCGAGGTCGACCAGGCCGCGCTGGTGGAGCAGGAGGGGGACGGCGGCGGCGACGCCCTTGGTGGCGGAGCGGACGATCTGGGCGGTGCGGCCGGTCCAGGGGGCGGTGCCGTCGATGTCCGCGGTGCCGGCGTGGAGGTCGACGACCTTGCGTCCGTGGTGGTGGACGACGACGGCGGCGCCGCGTTCGCCTCTGCGGGCGAGGTTGTCGGCGAAGGCGTCCCGGACCGGTTCGAAACCGGCCGCTGTCGTGCCGTGGACGTCCGTCACGTTTGTCCGCTCCTGGTGCGTTGGTCGGTGCGATGCCCTTCCATGGTGCATGGGCGCGGTTTACGCGCGTGGACCGGGTCCGGCAGGGCGGGCACCGCGGACGCTACAGAGCCGCCCGGCTCCCCGTGCTCACCCGCTTCGTCGCCTTCGCCCCCCGCTCCGCGTCCGCCGCCACCTGCTCCGCCGTCAGCACGTAGCCGGTCTCCGCGTTCGCGGTCGAGCGGGCGAAGACGACGCCGTAGACGCGCCCCGAGGGCGACAGCAGCGGGCCGCCGGAGTTGCCGGGGCGCACCAGCGAGCGGACCGAGTACACCGACCGCGTCGCGAGCCCGTCGCCGTAGATGTCCTGGCCCTTCGCGCGGACCTGGTTCGCGACGGTCGCGGCGCGCAGGTCGAGGCCGCCGTTCTCGGGGAAGCCGGCGACGACCGCCGCGTCGCCGCGCTTGGCGGTCTTGTCGAAGGGGAGGACGGGGGCGTCCAGGCCGGGGACGTCGAGAACGGCGACGTCCGTGGCGGGGTCGAAGAGGACGACCTTGGCCGGCGCGGCCAGCCCGTGCCGCCGACCCGTACGGTCGGGTCGTTGACGCCGGCGACGACGTGCGCGTTGGTCATCACGTGCCCGGGCGCGTAGACGAAGCCGCTGCCCTCCTGCCC